>NZ_JBJDPI010000005.1:0-289833 GCF_044901245.1 Psychrobacter sp. NPDC064578 | reverse complement strand
GTTGTTGCTAACGTATTGAACTAATCTATTAGTCTCAGTAATGAGCTTGTAAGTTAGTCATAAAAAGCCATCCTTGTTTAAGGGTGGCTTTTTTTAGATCAAATGATCAGGAAATATGGTTATTCTTCGGTAGTATGAACACACCTTTCGTTATCTTAGCCAACATGATTAGCCAGTTATATCTATAACGTTTAGAATTTACTTTCCAATCTATTGTAATTCTTAGCGGAGCTTGCTATATTAACGCTGCTTCTTATTAGTCGCTTGCATCTTCATTTTGTTAAAGTAATGATGATTCAATAGCACATTCAAATAAGAGTAAAACTAGGTAAAAATAATAATTTTACCGCTAAAGGCTTGCATTTTATATCAAATATTGTATAATGCTGTCCTTTACACCCATAGGCGATTGGCTCAATTGGTAGAGCATCGGTCTCCAAAACCGAGGGTTGTAGGTTCGAGTCCTACATCGCCTGCCATCTTCTTATCACATCTTTGTTATACCTCACCATCTCCGAAGCGAGTTCTTTATGAGCAATGATCAAGATAACCTCGAGACTAAGTTATCTGATGCCAAGGCGGGTGCTGGTGGAATGCTGTCTAAAGGTAAGCACATCTCAGCGGGCAATCAAACAACTGCTGTAGAAGTGGCTAAAACAGGCTCAATAAAAGATGTGGTACTGTGGCTACTTGCCGCAGCAGTATTAATCGGGGCGACGTTAGTTAATCAGTATTTACCTGGCTATTGGCAACCTGCCAATGATGTTTGGGTACGTATTGGTATTATCGTTGCCCTTATTGTATTCGCCTTAGTATGCTTGGCATTAACGCATCAAGGCCGCGCTTTTAAAATATTATTGAAAGACGCTGCTGTTGAATTGCGCCGAGTGACATGGCCAGGTAAAGATGAAACGTTTCAATATACCTGGCAGGTCATTGTCATGATTGCCATTGTTGGTTTTCTGGTTTGGTTATTAGATAACTTTTTCAATTGGTTCGTTGGCATCTTTATTGGTTAGTCGCACGTATTAGTGAGCCTTACCCCAAAATTTACTTATAATGATCAGGAGCGTGATATGCGTTGGTATATTGTCCAAGCGTTTTCAGGATATGAAAAGCAAGTACAGCGTTCATTAACTGATCGTATTAATCGTAGTGACTTCGCTGAATCATTCGGTGACGTATTGGTTCCTACTGAAGAAGTCGTCGAAATGAAAGACGGCAAAAAGCGTAAGAGTGAGCGTAAGTTCTTTCCAGGTTATGTATTGATCCAGATGGAAATGAACGACAATACTTGGCACATCGTTAAAGAGTGCCCACGTATTATGGGTTTCATCGGTGGTACACCTGAAACACCAGCGCCAATTACGCAAGTAGAAGCGGATCGTATCTTAAACCGTTTGAATCAGACTGAAACTGACCCACGTCCTAAGACTCTATTTGAGCCGGGCGAAGAGCTGTTGGTTATCGATGGTCCATTTACTGACTTTAAAGGGTTGGTAGAAAAAGTGGATTACGAGAAGTCTAAACTGCATTTAACGGTAAACGTATTTAATCGACCGACTCAGGTCGAGCTTGAATTTAGTAAAGTTGAAAAGCTAGACTAAATCAGCAAAAAAGTTCATCAACCGGGGAGCTGTTAGTCAATAAGGTTTATACCACATTGATTTGGCGCTATTACCCATTTAGGAGAAAATCATGGCTAAGAAGATTGATGGTTACATCAAACTACAAGTCCCTGCAGGCAAAGCAAATCCTTCACCACCGATTGGTCCAGCATTGGGTCAAAAAGGCGTGAACATCATGGCGTTCTGTAAAGAATTTAACGCTGCGACCTCAAACCAAGAGCCGGGTCTACCGATTCCTACTGAGATCACTGTATATAGCGATAAGTCTTTTACTTTCATCATGAAGTCACCACCAGCTGCATACTTACTACGTAAGGCTGCTGGTATCGCTAAAGGTTCTGGTACACCAAATACCGCTAAAGTCGGTAAAGTTGACCGTGCACAACTAGAAGACATCGTTAAGACCAAAGATGCAGATTTAACTGCTGCTGATCTTGATGCTGCTGTTCGTACCATCGCTGGTACTGCACGTTCAATGGGTATTACCGTGGAGGGTGTGTAAATGAGCAAGCTAACCAAACGTCAAAAAGAAATTCAAAGCCGTATCGTACATGAAAAGCAGTATACAGTTGAAGAAGCGGTTCAAATCCTAAACGATTTACCACCTCTTAAATTCAAAGAGTCAATTGATATTGCGATTAACTTGGGTGTTGACCCACGTAAATCTGATCAAGTGGTTCGTGGCGCTACCAACCTACCTGCTGGTACTGGTAAAACCAAACGCGTTGCTGTATTTGCTCAAGGTGCTGCTGCTGAAGCCGCCAAAGAAGCTGGTGCAGATATCGTTGGTTTTGAAGACCTAGCAGAATCAATCAAAGCTGGTAACATGGACTTTGATATCGTTATTGCTGCTCCTGATGCAATGCGTGTTGTTGGTCAACTAGGTACTATCTTAGGTCCACGTGGTCTAATGCCTAACCCTAAAGTCGGTACGGTTACGCCTAACGTTGCTGAAGCGGTTACTAACGCTAAAGCCGGTCAAGCACAGTATCGTGTAGACAAAGCAGGTATCATCCACACGACTATCGGTCAAGTTGGTTTTACTGCTGAGCAAGTAATCCAGAATGCTGAAGCACTGATTGCAGATTTAAGACGTGCTAAGCCTGCTACTTCTAAAGGTACTTTCATTAAGAAAATTACCTTGTCTAGCACGATGGGTCCTGGTCTAAGTATTGATCCAGTTCCATATCGCACAGCAAAATAATTATATATGTGCCTTTATTTGACGATTTTAAATAAAGGCTGCAAAAATATTTTAAAGAATTAGGTCAGCGTAGCAAACGCTATGCTGTCTAAGACCGTAGGTAGAAAGCGGTTTTACGTTTTTATTAATTGTTTTCGGATCATTAGTAATAACAACGAGCTGCTTTTGTTAATCGACGAAAGATGAAAATCTCAATTGTCCTACGCAGACGGTGACCCACCCAGTTGTTGATAAGAGCCGATAGTTCAATCTATCACTTGATGTCATTCTGATAACGGTGCCGTAATCAGTCGTTATGAGTAAATTTATTATTAATAAATATGCTGATAACGTGTCGTATCAAGTCAGTCTAAGCGAATCGTTTAATTATTGAATGCCAATGCTTAAAAGCTTAGGTTTAAATGATTAAATATTCAGCTGATTGATAAGATTAAAGGAGTCAACTTATGGCATTAACGCTAGAGCAAAAACAACAAGTTGTGGCTGAAGTGTCTGAAGTTGCTGCTAATGCTTACTCAGCAGTAGCTGCCGAATATCATGGTATTGGTGTTGCAAAGCTTACTAAGCTGCGCGAACAAGCCCGTGAAAAAGGCGTCGTTTTGAAAGTGGTAAAAAATACCCTAGCAAAACGTGCGTTTGAAGGCACTAAGTTTGAGAGCATGTCAGACCGTATGACTGGTCCATTACTTTTGGCTTTCTCTATGGAAGATTTGGGATCTGCTGCTCGAGTTGTTTTCGAGTTCAGTAAAGATCACAAAGCTTTAGAGACCAAATTGGTATCAGTTGGTGGTGTTGTTTATGGTCCAGAAGAGCTAGAGCGCGTATCGAAGCTACCAACTCGCGACGAAGCAATCTCTATCTTGATGGCTACTATGAATGCACCAGTTACCAAGCTTGTTCAAACTATGAACGCTGTTCCTAGTAAGCTTGTTCGCACGGTAGCAGCAATCAAAGACGCAAAAGAAGCTGCTTAATTGCTTGTTTTAACGTAACTTTGACATCGCCGATTGCACTTTATTGCCAACACTATTTGAAAATTTGGCAAGCAATCCAAGCGATTTTA
This sequence comes from Psychrobacter sp. NPDC064578, assembly GCF_044901245.1. NCBI lineage: Bacteria > Pseudomonadati > Pseudomonadota > Gammaproteobacteria > Moraxellales > Moraxellaceae > Psychrobacter > Psychrobacter sp. NPDC064578. Next base: position 285,938 of record NZ_JBJDPI010000005.1, on the reverse strand, counting down.
AAATCAATTAATTTTTATCAGATAACGGAGAGTTCTCATGGCACTATCTAAAGATGACGTGTTAAACGCAATCGCTGAAATGTCAGTAATGGATATCGTTGAATTAATCAGCGCTATGGAAGAAAAATTCGGCGTAACAGCTGCTGTTGCTGCTGCACCTGCTGCTGCTGGCCCTGCTGCTGCTGCTGCTGAAGAAAAAGACGAGTTTGACGTAGTTCTTGCCAGCTTTGGCGAGAAGAAAGTTGGCGTAATTAAAGCCGTACGTGAAGCTACTGGTCTTGGCTTAAAAGAAGCGAAAGATTTGGTTGAAAGCGCTCCAGCTCCAATCAAAGAAGGCGTTAACAAAGCTGAAGCTGAAGAGTTGAAAAAGAAACTTGAAGAAGCTGGTGCAACTGTTGAACTAAAATAAGCTTCGCTTATCTTAGTGTTGTACAAAAAAAGCTGGTAATGCCTTGCATTGCCAGCTTTTTTTTACTATAATTCGTAGCTTGACCTTTTGTGTCTGCCAACAGTCGTATGCAACATCACGGTGGATACCCATCAAAAGGACAGACGATATACATGCAAGCACACATGCCAGTTTTTGAAATCAGTTAATTTAAGCTAAACGTCCATAGATGTTTGGCATTTTTTTGTGTCTGCATGCTTTCCCATTAACACTATAGTTTATACTGATTCTAAAAGTTATAGTTACCCCGATTATTATTAATTCTGAAAAGCTATTAAGTTTAGGTTGTCCGTTTCGCAGGGTATTACTGTCAGTAGTTAGGCTTATAGACGGTACATATCAGCGACGATATTAGTTTTGATAGCAGATAACTTAGAAATACCCTTGAACGAGTCATTTTTTCTTACCTTTATGAGTAAGTTTTGCTTAAAAAACAATATGTTTTAGATGATGTGACATTGAATTTGGTTGTCTGAGTGGTCATATAGACTGACTTAGATACCGATCATAAAATGAAAGTAAGGGTGCTAAGTAAGCACTGATAGCAGAAGTAGTAATTGACAAAAGATATCAACTGAACACGATTACCTGTTTTATATTATCGTTTACGTCGCCAAGTTTGCATCGTATTTATGCACGCTGGCCACGCTTTTAATTTGTTTCCACGTTTACTGTAAGGACTCTCGATGGCATATTCTTATACTGAAAAAAAGCGTATTCGCAAAAGTTTTGCTGAATTGCCCACTGTGATGGACATTCCCTATTTACTGTCTATTCAAGTAGATTCTTACGAGCAATTTTTGCAAGAGCACAAAAAGCCAAAAGCTCGTGAGAATACTGGTTTGCAAGCTGCGTATTCCTCTATTTTCCCAATTGAGAGTCACTCTGGTAACGCAGAGCTACAATTTGTTGAGTACTATTTAGGTACGCCTGAATTTGATGAGCGTGAGTGTATCTTACGTGGCTCAACATTTGCTGCGCCGATGCGCGTCAAAATCCGTTTGATCATCAAAGACAAAGACAGCAAAGATAAAGACAGCAAAGCGGCTATCAAAGATATCCGTGAGCAAAGCGTTTACATGGGCGAGATGCCTTTGATGACGGCTAACGGTACTTTTATCATCAATGGTACTGAGCGTGTTATCGTATCTCAGCTACATCGTTCACCTGGTGTGTTCTTTGATCATGATAAAGGTAAGTCGCATTCAAGTGGTAAAGTGCTTTATAACGCACGTATTATCCCTTACCGTGGTTCATGGTTAGATTTTGAATTTGATGCCAAAGACTTAGTTTTTGCTCGTATTGACCGTCGTCGTAAGCTATTGGCTTCAATTATTTTACGTGCGCTTGGTCTAACAACGTCTGAAATCTTAGATTTGTTCTTTGATAAAGTAGCCGTTTATAAAGGTGAAGAGCAGTTCGAGATTGATCTGGTTGCTGATCGCTTGCGCGGTGAGATGGCTCAGTTCGATATCGTATCACCAGAAGGTGATGTCATCGTAGAGCAGGGCAAGCGTATTAATGCACGCCGTATTCGTCAGCTTGAAGAAGCAGGTATGACGAAGATTGCGATACCTGATGAGTATCTCTATGAGCGCATTTTAGCTGAAGATATCGTGGTGAATGACGAAGTTATCGCTAAAGCGAATACTCTAATTGACCATGAATTATTGGTTAAATTAAGCGCATTTGAAGCCAGCGAGTCTATCAAAGAGTTCAGCATTCTATTCACCAATGATATCGATCAAGGCAGTTATATTGCCGATACGCTACGTGCTGATAGTACGTCAAGCCGTGAAGAAGCATTGATTGAAATCTATAAAGTGATGCGTCCAGGTGAGCCACCAACGGTTGAGACTGCTGAAAAACTATTTGACAGCATGTTCTTTAACGCTGATCGTTATGACTTATCGAATGTCGGTCGTATGAAATTTAACCGCCGTTTAGGGTTAGAGTTTGATAATACTGATGATCCAGACATTCAACGAGCTCGTAGCGTATTGACCAACGCTGATATCGTTAATGTCCTAAAAGAATTGATTGAGATTCGTAACGGTCGCGGTGAAGTCGATGATATCGATCACTTGGGTAACCGTCGTATTCGTTCTGTAGGCGAAATGGCAGAAAACCAATTCCGTGTTGGTCTAGTACGTGTAGAGCGTGCGGTCAAAGAGCGTCTGAGCTCAGCGGAATCTGATAACTTGTCACCACAAGATTTGATTAACTCGAAGCCTGTTGCGGCTGCGGTTAAAGAGTTCTTTGGTTCAAGCCAGTTGTCACAGTTTATGGATCAGAACAACCCATTGTCTGAAGTTACCCATAAACGCCGTGTCTCAGCACTAGGACCCGGTGGTCTAACTCGTGAACGTGCAGGCTTTGAAGTACGTGACGTACATGATACCCATTATGGCCGTGTATGCCCGATTGAGACTCCTGAAGGTCCAAACATTGGTCTTATCAACTCATTGGCAACCTTTGCTAAAACCAACAGCTTTGGCTTCTTAGAAACGCCATATCGCCGTGTGGTTGACGGTAAAGTAACGGATATCATTGAGTATCTATCAGCAATTGAAGAAGTCGGTACGGTCATTGCACAGGCTGATTCACCAGTAACCGGAGAAGGCGCGTTATCTGATGAAATGGTCAGTGTCCGTAGCTATGGTGAATTCGTGCGTATGCCGCCAGAAAAAGTGACGCATATGGATGTGTCGCCAAGTCAGGTTGTATCGGTAGCGGCAGGTTTGATTCCGTTCCTAGAGCATGATGATGCTAACCGAGCGCTTATGGGCTCGAACATGCAGCGTCAGGCGGTTCCTACGCTACGTGCTGATAAGCCATTAGTCGGTACCGGTATGGAGCGTCACGTTGCGCGTGACTCAGGTGTTTGTGTGATCGCTAAGCGTGGCGGTGTGATCGAAGACGTTGATGCCTCACGTGTTGTGGTTCGTGTCAATGAAGATGAGATGATTGCTGGTGAAGCTGGTATTGATATCTATAACCTCGTTAAATACACGCGTTCTAACCAAAATACTTGTATCAACCAACGTATTATCGTCAACCAAGGTGATGCTATTGCTGTAGGTGATATCTTGGCTGATGGTCCGTCAACGGATCTTGGTGAGCTTGCACTAGGTCAGAATATTCGCATCGCATTCATGCCGTGGAATGGTTACAACTTCGAAGATTCTATTCTTTTATCTGAAAAAGTGGTTAAAGAAGATCGTTTCACCACTATTCATATTCAAGAATTGACCTGTGTGGCACGTGATACCAAGCTAGGCACAGAAGAGATTACTGCTGATATTCCAAACGTTGGTGAAGCAGCACTATCAAGTCTTGACGAAGCAGGTATCGTGTATATCGGTGCTGAAGTTGATGCTGGTGATATCTTAGTTGGTAAAGTGACGCCAAAAGGTGAAACGCAACTAACGCCAGAAGAGAAATTGCTCCGGGCTATCTTTGGTGAAAAAGCGGCTGATGTAAAAGACACGTCTCTACGTGTTCCAACATCAAGCAAAGGTACGGTCATTGACGTACAAGTCTTTACTCGTGATGGTGTCGAGAAAGATGCACGTGCTAAAGCGATTGAAAAATCACAGCTTGATAGCTATCGTAAAGATTTAAAAGAAGAGCTACGTATCTTTGAAGACGCAGCACGTGGTCGTATTGGTAATCTATTAGATGGCCAAAAAGTCAGTGGTGGTTCTGGTCTAAAAGCTGGTACGGTTATGGCATTGGCTGATATGAAAGATATGAGCCTTGAGACCTTGCTTGATATTCAACCAGTTGAAGAAGAAATCTCTGAGCGTCTAACGCAAATCGCTGAATACTTAGTTGATAAGCAAAAAGACATCGATGTTAAATTTGCTGAGAAAAAACGTAAATTGACTGCTGGTGATGACTTACAACATGGTGTCCAAAAAATCGTTAAAGTATATCTAGCGGTTAAGCGTCGCATTCAGCCTGGTGATAAAATGGCTGGTCGTCATGGTAACAAAGGTGTGGTATCACGCATCATGCCAGTCGAAGACATGCCTTATGATGAACATGGTAATACCGTTGACATCGTATTGAACCCGCTTGGTGTACCATCTCGTATGAACATCGGTCAGGTTCTAGAGACGCATTTGGGTATGGCAGCCAAAGGTTTGGGCGAGAAGATTGATGGTATGCTCAAATCTCAAGCAGCGATCAAAGAGCTACGTGACTTCTTAGACAAAATCTATAATCAAGTAGGCGGCGAGCAAGTTGATCTTGATAGCTTGAGTGATGATGACATCATGGCGTTATCAGACAACTTACGCGGTGGTGTACCAATGGGTACAGCAGTATTTGATGGTGCAAGAGAGAGCCAAGTCAAAGACTTGCTAGAGCTTGCTGGTATGGACCGTGATGGTCAGCAGACATTATATGATGGTCGTACTGGTCAGAAGTTTGACCGTAAAGTGACCGTTGGTTATATGTACATGCTCAAACTTAACCATTTGGTTGATGACAAAATGCATGCACGTTCTACCGGTTCTTACTCACTAGTCACGCAGCAGCCATTGGGCGGTAAAGCTCAGTTTGGTGGTCAGCGCTTCGGTGAGATGGAAGTCTGGGCACTAGAAGCTTATGGTGCGACTTATACGTTGCAGGAAATGCTGACTGTGAAGTCGGATGACGTTGAAGGCCGTACACGTATGTATAAAAACATCGTTGATGGTGAGCAGTATATGGATCCAGGTATGCCTGAATCGTTCAACGTACTGACCAAAGAAATCAAATCATTGGGTATTAATATTGAGTTAAAACAAACCCATTAAGCACGGCTGATTGAGATTATATTTAACATGGTCTCAGTCAATTATTATCCTTAGTGGTCAACCTAAAAGCAGTATGCGCATCGCTGCTGCTTTTAGTGATTTGTCTCAACCCTATTCATTGCCTTCATTCATCTTATTTGCGTCAATAATACGCTATCAGATGATTATAAAGATAACGGAGAAGCAACTTGAAAGATTTACTCGATATCATGCAAAGCCCTACCGGCAACGGTAATCAAGAATTTGATAGCATTCAAATTACTTTAGCCTCACCTGACGTCATTAAGTCATGGTCACATGGCGAAGTGAAAAAGCCTGAAACTATTAACTATCGTACGTTTAAGCCTGAGCGTGATGGTCTATTTTGTGCCAAAATCTTTGGTCCAGTAAAAGACTTTGAATGTTTATGTGGTAAATATAAGCGCCGTAAGTTCCAAGGCGTTATCTGTGAAAAATGTGGCGTAGAAGTGACGACTGCGAAAGTACGTCGTGATCGTATGGGTCATATTGACCTAGCCAGTCCAGTGGCGCATATTTGGTTCTTAAAGTCATTACCAAGCCGCATCGGTCTATTGCTAGACATGACGCTACGTGATATCGAGCGCGTTCTGTATTTTGAAAGCTATATCGTTACTGAGCCAGGTTTGACTTCTCTAGAGAAGTATCAACTGCTTGATGATGAAGACTATTATAAAGCCCTTGAAGAATTTGGCGATGAGTTCACCGCTAAAATGGGTGCTGAAGCGGTTCAAGACCTATTAAAAGATATCGATTTAGATCTTGAAATCGATGATTTGCGCGAAGCGATTCCGCAAACGGGTTCTGAAACCAAGCTTAAAAAGATGTCTAAGCGTCTTAAATTATTAGAAGCCTTCCGTGACTCTAATAACAAGCCTGAGTGGATGGTGATGAACATCTTGCCAGTACTACCACCAGATTTGCGTCCGCTAGTACCACTAGAAGGTGGTCGTTTTGCGACTTCAGATCTAAACGATTTGTATCGCCGCGTCATTAACCGTAATAACCGTCTAAAGCGTCTGCTTGAGCTGAGCGCACCTGATATCATCGTACGTAACGAAAAGCGTATGTTGCAAGAATCAGTGGATGCCTTGCTGGATAACGGTCGTCGCGGTCGTGCAATCACTGGTAGTAACAAGCGTCCATTGAAGTCTTTGGCAGATATGATCAAAGGTAAGCAAGGTCGTTTCCGTCAAAACTTACTTGGTAAACGAGTTGATTACTCTGGTCGTTCGGTGATCGTTGTTGGTCCAACGCTACGTCTACATCAGTGCGGTTTACCAAAGAAAATGGCACTTGAATTATTCAAACCATTTACTTATAACAAATTATTGTCTCATGGTTTAGCCACCACGATCAAAGCTGCTAAAAAGATGGTAGAGCGTGAGGAGCCGCAAGTGTGGGATATGCTGGCCATGGTTATCCGTGAGCATCCAGTACTCTTAAACCGTGCACCAACGCTTCACCGTTTGGGCTTGCAAGCATTTGAGCCAGTACTAATCGAAGGTAAAGCAATCCAATTGCATCCTTTGGTTTGTACCGCGTTTAACGCCGATTTCGATGGTGACCAAATGGCCGTTCACGTGCCATTGACACTAGAAGCACAGCTTGAATCGCGTGCCTTGATGATGTCTACCAATAACATCTTGTCGCCTGCCAACGGTGATCCAATCATCGTACCGTCGCAAGATGTTGTATTGGGCTTGTACTACATCAGTCGCTCGTCTATCAATGCCAAAGGCGAGGGCATGATTTTTGCCACCGTTAATGAAGCATTGCGTGCGATTGGTTCAAACGATTTGCATGTAAACGCTAAGATCAAAGTGCGTGTCACCGAGACGCATATTGATGAAGATGGCAATGAGACTAAAGAGATCAGCTTAAAAGAAACGGTTGCAGGTCGTTTATTGATCTGGAACATCATGCCTAAAGGTATGTCTTTTGATGAATGTAACCAAGAGATGACGAAGAAAAATATTTCTCGTTTGATCAACTCTTGCTACCGTAAAGTTGGCGTTAAAGAAAGTGTCATGTTTGCTGACCAATTGATGTATCTTGGTTTTGCCCAAGCGACATTGTCTGGTGTGTCTATCGGTATTGATGACATGGTCATTCCACCACTGAAAAAGCAAATCATCGAAGTGGCAGAAGGCGAAGTTCGCGAAATCGAAGATCAATTCGAGCAAGGTTTTGTGACCGCTGGTGAGCGCTATAACAAAGTGGTTGATATCTGGTCACGTACCAATGACAAAGTCGCTAAAGCGATGATGGACAATTTGGCGACAGATAAAATCATGAACGCCAAAGGTGAAGAAGAAGAGCAGAAGTCATTCAACTCTATCTTTATCATGTCAGATTCTGGTGCTCGTGGTAGTGCGGCTCAGATTCGTCAGTTGGCTGGTATGCGTGGTTTGATGGCTAAGCCAGATGGTTCAATTATCGAAACGCCAATTAAAGCAAACTTCCGTGAAGGCTTGACCGTACTTCAGTACTTTATTTCAACGCATGGTGCACGTAAAGGTCTTGCGGATACGGCACTTAAAACGGCTAACTCAGGTTACTTGACGCGTCGTTTGGTTGATGTGGCACAAGATTTGGTTATTACCAGTGATGACTGTGGTACTGAGCAAGGCTTGCTCATGAAACCACATATTCAAGGTGGTGAAATCATTGAGAAGTTAGGCGAGCTAGTACTAGGTCGTGTGACGGCTCGTGATGTGACTTATAACGATGATGCCGATAAGGTATTGATTCCAGCAGGTACTTTGATCGATGAGCATTGGGTAAACGTGCTTGATAACAATGCGATCGATGATATCTGGGTACGCTCAGTTATTACTTGTAATGTTGAGCATGGTGTTTGTTCACAGTGTTATGGTCGTGATTTGGCTCGTGGTCATAAAGTGAATATCGGCGAATCAGTCGGTGTTATGGCGGCACAGTCTATCGGTGAACCAGGTACTCAGTTAACGATGCGTACATTCCACGTGGGCGGGGCAGCAAGCTCAGCATCAGTGGATAACAGCATCTCAGTTCGTAGTGCTGGTCAAGCGCATTTCGAAAACATGAAAACGGTTCAACATACCGATGGTCACTTAGTCATCGTATCGCGTTCAGCTGAAATCGCCTTGACCGATGAGCTTGGTCGTGAGCGTGAGCGCTATAAAGTGCCTTATGGTTCTAGCGTGCTTGTGAAACACGAAGATCAGGTTGATGCTGGTCAAACCATCGCTAAATGGGATCCGCACACGCATCCTATTATCACAGAATTTGCTGGTACTGCACGCTTCAGTGAGATTACTGATGGCTTAACTGCTACCGTAAAAGTTGATGATGCGACTGGTATGAGCTCATTTGAGATTCTTGCTACTCGTGACCGTTCAAGTTCAGCAAAAGACTTACGTCCTGCGATTATCTTGAACACTGATGAAGGTAAAGAAGTGGTTTACTTCTTACCAGCTGAAACCATCATTCGCGTCAGCGATGGTGAAAAAGTAGCAGCTGGTTCGATTTTAGGTCGTGTACCACAAGCCTCTTCAGGTACCAAAGATATTACCGGTGGTCTACCACGTGTTGCTGATTTGTTCGAAGCACGTCGTCCAAAAGATCACGCCATCATGGCAGAAATGACAGGTGTGGTTAGCTTTGGTAAAGAGACTAAAGGTAAAAACCGCTTCATCATCACCAATGAAGATGGTGAGATTCATGAAGAGCTAATCCCGAAATGGCGTCAAATCAACGTCTTTGAAAACGAAACGGTAGCACGTGGTGAAGTGATCGCTGATGGTCCACAGAATCCACATGATATCTTGCGTTTGAAAGGTCAGACTGCACTTGCTGATTACATCGTTAACGAAGTACAGGACGTTTATCGCTTGCAGGGTGTAAAAATCAACGATAAACACATCGAAGTGATTATTCGTCAGATGCTGCGCAAAGTTGAGATTACCGATGGTGGCGATTCAAACCACTTCAAAGGCGATCAAGCAGAGTACTCTGATATCAAAGCATTGAATGCGAAGCTGGAAGCGGAAGATAAATTCCCAGTACAGTTCGAGCGTCAATTACTAGGTATCACCAAAGCAAGTCTGGCAACAGAAAGCTTTATCTCAGCAGCATCCTTCCAGGAGACGACCCGTGTACTAACTGCGGCTGCCGTGACTGGTAAAGTGGATGAGCTACGTGGTCTGAAAGAAAACGTGGTCGTTGGTCGCTTGATTCCTGCTGGTACTGGTCTTGCTTATCATAAAGCACGCAAAGAGAAAGCGGAGCAAAAACTGCTAGATAAAGATCTTAAAGCAGGGTTTGACAATGCAGCATTTGATATGTCAGCGAGCAGGGATAGTAAAGACTTTGCAAGCTTTGATGAAGCCTTTGCACAAGAGCTTAATCAAGATAATTAATAGTATTAAGCGTCTTTGATTTATTGTTAATGTGATAAAAAGCCAGCCTAAGTTGCTGGCTTTTTTGTGTGTGCAATAAAGTGAAAAATGCATGGTACTGTTATCTAAAAAAATAGTACACTGGAAAATATGCCCTAATTTACACTTCATATAAGGATAAGTCGCAAATGGCAGGTAAAACCCGCGTTGCCAAATATCAAGCAGATCGAACCAATCAAAAACTGTATTTCTGTCGTCTATCCTGCCAAGCAGCGGGAAGTACCGATGATAAGCAGCTATACCAAGCCCATTGTGAAACTGCTATTTTTCATCTATACGGTGCCTTTATCGCATTTACCCAAGAGCTAGGTTATTTTTATAGTTTAAACATGAGCGCACCAACATTGTCAGATATTGAGCAAGCATTGAGCGAGCGTACCCAAGTATCGCCTGAGATTCAGCGGTTACAGCAGTTACAGCAGCAGGGTTTTTTGGCCAATATAGAGCGTGCGTATCAGCGTTGTCTGTACGCCGTGCCGCCAGATACTATCGTAGATCAAACACCAAGCAATACTGCCTCACCTGATCTTATTGTTAACGTTGTGACCTTGTCGAATCAATGGCTGCCAGATGAGACGACAATACGAGAATGGCGTCAGCAGTTTTTAGAGCTGATTGAGCAACTACGTGCTGGTATGGTTGAGTTCTAAAAATAGTTATTAAAATTTTATCTCATTTTTATCACCATTTTTAAAATGAAGACATGTCCTAGTTGACTGATGACTATCCTTTAATAGAGTGGTATTGAGCAAAGTATTAATTATAAAAAAGGCTTATTTAGCGAGTGCTAAATAAGCCTTTTTTTGCGTCATAAGTTTATATCATTAATGGTTGTCTACTCTGGTATCGGTGGCATGCGCTCAACGGGTGTTACCGATAAAGGGTTTTGCGGCACACTATCATTACTACGACTGTTACTAGGTTTGGCTGCTTGAGAGCTAGTTTGTACTTCAACAGGCTCAGCTGGTGGTGATTTACGCTGTTGAGTCTGCGTCTTAACTGGTTTTTCTGATTCGCTGCTATCCGTATCTTCATCATCGGCCAGAATACCATCATCAGTCATTTCTATAATTTTTTGCTTTTGTTTTTTCGATTTGGCGCGGTTATTGATAGACACCCATTGATGAGGCGTGTCTTTAAGTTGGGCTTTCATAAAATCCATCCAAACGGGTAGAGCTGCCACACCACCATATTCGCGACGACCCATGGTTGATGGTTGATCAAAACCCATCCACACGACAGTTGCATTGGTAGGATGAAAACCTGCAAACCAAGCGTCTTTTGCTTCATTGGTGGTACCGGTCTTGCCACCAATATCATCACGACCTAAAGCCTTGGCTCGTACTGCCGTACCACGCTGTACGACGTCACGTAAGATATCTGCCATCTCAAAAGCGACTCTGGGTTGTAAGATTCGAGGTGCTTGCTTAGCCACTGCATATTGAACCGCTGGTGCTTTTAAGCGATCGGCCTGTGGACTAGCATCATAAACCTTTAGATTTAGCGCTTTACCGCTTTGTTCAATGTTATCAATATCATCATTGTTCTCTAAATTTTGTTCTTTAACCATCACTTCATCATCGATAGCACTGTCTTCATTTTCAATTGACTTCTTATAATCTTCGATGAGATTTCTATTGAGGTCTTCAAGTTTTTCATTGAAGCAGGTGGCACACGCTTGGCGTGGGTTTGCCTGAAAGAGGAGGTTATTATTATAATTATAAATTTGTTCGATAAAATACGGCTGTACACGGTGACCGCCATTTGCAAACGTGGCATAAGCTGTTGCCATCTGTAATGGTGTAGCCTGTCCTGTGCCTAGCGCTAACGACAAAGTCGTCGGCAGCTTTTCTTTATCAAGACCGAATTCATCTAACAGGTCGCGCACATCAGAGATGCCCACAGCCTGTAGCAATCGAATAGACACTAAGTTACGTGACCGATATAGAGCACGACGTAAAGTAATATCTCCCAAAAATCTTCCATCAGAATTTTTCGGTTTCCAATCACCTACTTGAATCGGTCGATCCGAAACAATGCTATCTGGGCGATAGCCTTTTTCTAGAGCAGCGGTATAGACAAGTGGTTTAATGGTTGAGCCTGGTTGACGCCAGCCTTGTAGAGCACGATTAAATTTACTGTGATTAAAGTCAAAGCCACCGACCAATGCCTTAACAGCACCAGTTTCTGGATTCAAGGAGACCAGACTTCCTTGTAGTTTGGGAATTTGTCCCAACTGCCAATTACCATTCGCGGTCGGTATCAAACGAATGATATCGTTTTTATTGACAATTTGGCGGGCGTTGTCAGGAAAGTAACCGATACGATTGGCAGAAATATACTTGCGTGCCCAGCTCATCCCAGACCAACCAACGGTCACATTTTCACCAGAGGGCATTGTCGCCTCAAAACTGCGAGCATTCACTTTGGTGACTTTGGCGGGAGTCATATTACTATAGCGGCGGAAATTTTCTAGCGGTTCATCATTTGCTTCAGCTCCGCGCCAACCATGACGATGTTCGTAAGCCACCAAACCGGTCAGTACCGCCGCTTCCGCATCTGTCTGTGCTTTGCTATCAACCGTAAGGCGTACCCGCCATCCACTATGCATCACTTGCTCACCATAGCGATTGACCAATGTAGAGCGTGTCATTTCTGCCAAATACGGCATATTGACGTCGAGCTTCTCTTTATAGAGGTTAATGCCTACTGGTGAGCTGATCGCTTCGTCGCGTTGTGCTTTGCTGATATAGCCTAACTCGTGCATGCGTCCAATGATCCAGTTGCGGCGAGTCAGCGCGCGACTGGGATTGGCAACAGGATTATATTTAGAAGGGGCTTTGGGCAGACCTGCCAACATTGCTGTTTCAGCAATAGTGAGGTTTTCTAAGGATTTACTATAGTACTTCTTGGCCGCGGCGCGGATACCATAAGCGCCTTCGCCTAGATAGATTTTGTTGACATAAAGCGTCAAGATATCATTTTTACTGAGCTCATCTTCTATTTTACGTGCTAAAAATAGCTCGACCAATTTACGATTTAAGGTGCGCTCTGGACTTAAGAAGTAGTTCTTGGCAACCTGCATAGTAATGGTAGAGCCACCCGTTTGGCTGTCGTCATCAGTTACTACTTCTGTCACCGCGCGACCAAGACCCTTAATACTAATACCACTGTGCTGAAAAAAGGACGCATCTTCTGCTGCTAAAAAAGCATGAGTCAAATTTTCAGGAATATCTTCAAAAGTAATTGGTAAAGACAAACGGTTACCATATTGGCCAATAAGTTTGTCATCACTACTATATATCTGTAATGGCATCTCTAAATTTGCTGTTTTAATCTCTTGAATGCTAGGTAGGGTAGGCGATAAATACATTGCCATCCCATAAAAACCAATGGGCACAGCAAGTGCTAGGATAACTGCCAATGCCAAGCAGGCGATAACAAGCCCCACCAAAAAGTGAATGAGACGGGCGGTAGCATTTTTTTTGGTCATAAGAAGACTTATCAATTAAAATTTGCAACAGGTAATGTATTATACCTTGAACAAAATCAGCAGGTCATAATAAATGTGTAAGTTGACCTTAATAACTTATTTAAATGCTTGAATCTATCTGTTAAGTAAAGTATTGTACTGAATTATTACAAATAACTATCAGATTGTACACTTAATATAAGGTATAGAGTTTGTGAGGCTATTTACTTCAAAAAGTCGACATTTGATTGGTGTTGATATCTGTGCCACTTCAGTAAAGTTGGTTGACATAGAGCGCCAACAGGGCATGTTTCATCTAAAATCTTATGGCATCGAAAGATTGCCAGAAGGTATAGTCGTCGATAAACTTCTTGTAGACACCGAAGCGGTCGGTCATATCATTGCTAACTTAGCTAAGCGCTGTCACGTCGCTGGTAGTAATGCTGCAACTGCCGTATCAGGGTCAGCAGTGATTACTAAAATTATTGATATGGATGCTGCGCTAAGCGATGTTGAGCGCGAAGCTCAAATACGTTTAGATGCTGATCAATACATACCTTATCCATTAGAAGACGTCAACTTAGACTTTGAAGTTTTAGGACCTTCTTTAGTAAGTGATGATATGGTGCAAGTCTTACTTGCCGCATCACGCTCGGAGAATGTTGACCAAAGAGTTGATGCCTTAACCTTTGGTGGTCTTCAAACGAAGGTTATGGATATCGAATCCCATGCGATAGAGCGTGCTTTCGGACTCATGGTAGATAACTTACCAAATGCCCCAGAATTATTGGCTTTGATAGATATTGGTCATAATCAAACGACTTTATATATCGCTAAGAACGGTGAGTTTATCTATAGCCGTGAACAACTATTTGGTGGTGTTCAGTTGACAGAAGCGATACAAAATCGTTATGGACTATCTGCTGAAGAAGCGGCTATCAGCAAGCGTGAGCGTACCTTACCAGATGACTACTACCTTGATGTATTGACGCCTTTTATTGAGAATACCATTCAACAAATTACTCGTTCGTTGCAATTTTACTTCTCTTCAAGCCAATACAGTAGTATCGATCATGTGGTTCTTGCTGGTGGTAGTAGCTCTATTGCTGGTCTTGCTGGTATGGCACAGCAAAAACTTGGGGTGACTGTCAGTATTGCCAACCCTTTTATCAATATGACTATTGCCCCAAATATCGATAATGAGCAACTGGCCATTGATGCACCAAGTTTAATGGCTGCATGCGGTCTTGCGTTAAGGAGCTTCGACTAATGGCTCGTATTAACCTATTACCTTGGCGCCAAGAAGAGCGCGAGCGTCGCAATAAAGAATTTCTCACGTTAGTAGTGGCAGTGACTTTGCTTACTTTATTGGCTGCATTTGCTTCATGGAGCTACTTTAACAACGAGCTTGATGAACAACTTGATGCGAACGCATTGATTGAAAAAGAAAATGCGCTTTTAGATACGGCTTTGACTGAAATTGATAGTCTGGAGCAGCGCCGTGACGATATTATTTCACGTATGCAAGTCATTCAAGACTTGCAGGGTCGACGTCCTGTGCCTGTTCGTTTATGGGATGATCTTGCTAAAGCCATTCCGCCGGCACTGTATTTGAATAACCTCAAACGTGAAGGCGATGTTTTGACGCTGACAGGTCGAGCTGATAATCCTAATATTGTATCAAGTTTGATTCGTAATCTTGATGATAGTAAATGGATGGGTGATTCAGCCGTTAGTAATATCCAACAAAATATCAGTGCTTACGAATCTGCACCAGTGCTTAATAATACGGTCACCGCTGGCGAACAGCCGCGTCCTATTTATCCTGAAGACAGTTATGTACAGTTTGTGATCACGACCAAAGTACAGTCGGAAACAGCCGTTCCTGTAGAAGGTGCTGACGGTACCACTGTACCTGGAGGTGAGTTATGAAGCTTAACCGTAAAAAAAGCCTGATTAAAACCAAAAAAACAGCCTTGAAACCAAAGCAACAGTTTGATTTACAGGAATTTCGCCGCAGTTTTGAATCGTTGGACTCTGAAAACTACGGCAGCTGGCCATTACCTGTAAAGGTAACAGTAATAGGGCTTATCATTACGCTCATCGCAGCGTTGGCGTGGGCTTTACCGATTAGTAGTAAGATCGATGAGATCAATGCTGCTGAGAGCCAGCAACAAACGTTACTTGATAGCTATCGTGAAAAAGAATCACGCGCGCGTCATTTAAAAGCTTACCAAGAGCAAGTTGTCCAAATGGAAGCTGAGTTCAATACCTTACTCGATCAGCTACCAAAAGATACTCGTGTATCAGAGCTGGTAGAGGGCATTAACATGACGGGTGTCGGCAGCAATATACGTTTTCAAGACATTTCAGTAGAGCCTGAGATTGAAAACGAATTTTTTATTGAGCAACCTATCCGCATTGCTGCTTTGGGCGAATATCATCAGTTTGGTAGCTTTATTAGTGGTCTTGCCGCCTTACCACGAATCATTACTATGCATGATTTTGAGGTCAGCAATCCGCAGCCGACATTGGATGTTTTACCGGAGCTTAATTTGGTATTACAAACCAAAACCTATCGTTCAAAAGAAGCTGACCCTGAGGGTGATGAAACGGTTGCTGTCACTGACGCTGCAACCACTGATAATGCAGGAGGCAACTAATGAATATTCAAAAACTGCCTACGCTATTGGTTTTAAGCATGGCTGTATTGTCCATGACAGGGTGTGCGGATCGCATTGGTATGGCAGAGCAATCAATGACCGATATCCGTAATCAGCCAGCTCAACCTATTGAACCACCGCCCAAAGCTGAGCTAGTAGAAGACTTTGTTTATAGTGCCAGCGCACAGCGCAGTCCATTCTTACCACCGAGTTTAGTCAATGTCCAAGGTCCTACCACTTCCATCGATGGTGTGCGTCCTGACATTACCAGAGTGAAAGAACCTCTTGAGCAATATGAGCTATCGCAACTGATTTTTCGTGGTGTCGTAATTTCACCTGAAGGTCAGCGATATGCGTTGGTACAACGCCCTGATGGTTCAGTCGCGAGTGTTAAAGTAGGTGATTATCTTGGACTAAATGACGGCCGTATTGTTGAAATCACGCCGACCCAGATTAACTTGATTGAAATTGTGCCAGACAGCCGCGCTGGGTTTGTTGAAAAACCCCAGTCGTTGGTTTCACCCATAAGCTAAGTCGGCAGATTTTTTGAGGAATAAATAATGACAGTACGCAATAACAAGGTAATGATGATGAGCAACCGCGTATCTTCTGCTTTTGCCATTTCAGCATTGGCAATCAGCATGGTAGCAGTGAGTAATAGTGCCCATGCCGCACAGCGCATTAACGAAGTTTCTGTGGTACAAACTGCACCAGCAGTGACGCAAATGCGTTTGGGGTTTGACGGTTTACCAGTGTTACCTGCCGCCTATCAGCTTGATAACCCTAGCCGTTTGGTACTAGATTTTGAAAAAGTGCAGAATGGACTTGCTAGTCGCTTTAATGAATACAATATTGGTATGATTGATAAGGTCACGACGTTGAATAGTGACAGTACCACGCGCCTGATTGTTGAGCTAAAACAGGCAGGTAACTATACGACATCGATTGAGGGTAACGATTTACTATTAACCATTACCGATCCTAATCGTCCAGTAATGACCAATGATCCTATCCAAGACGTACTCAATGACAATAATGCGATCACGACGACAGCAGTCGTTACACCGATTGTGGAAACCAGTAGTGCACTGGCAGTCAATATAGCCAGTAAAACGGTGGTTAAAAACCAAGTGCCTGCTGATACCATGGTGGTCAGAGTTAACCCATTATTAAGCCCACAACTTGCTGCATCACAAGTGAGTAAGCAATATAGCTATGATGGTTTGAGTGCCGTCAATTTTGCCGCAGGAAATGATGGTGGTGGCAATGTTAGCATCGCACTTACCAATGAAGCCATTCCCGTTGATGTACAACGTCAAGGCAACAAGTTAGTGGTACGCTTAACGGGTAGCACCGTGCCAAGAAATTTATTGCGCCGTTTGAATATTAATAGTGGTCTGGTTGATAGTATTGATACTAAAAACCAAGGTCAAAATGGTGTAATTACTATTAATGTCAAAGAAGATTATGAGTATCAGGCTTATCAATCAGGCAATCAGCTGAATATTAATATCAGAAAACCTGAGCTACTACGTGAGCCAACACTTGAAGAAAAAGTCTATAGCGGTGAAGCGCTATCTATGGAGTTTCAAGACGTTGAGATTCGCAGTGTCTTAGATATCCTAGCGCAGTTCACAGAAATGAATATTGTGGCTAGTGATTCAGTCGCGGGCAATATCACCTTACGCCTGATTAATGTCCCATGGGATCAAGCGCTAGATATTATTCTAAAGAGTAAGAATCTTGGTAAGCGTGAAAATGGCAATGTCATTTTGGTTGCGCCTTCCACCGAGCTTGCTGAGCAGGAAGCACGTGAGCTTGAAGCACAGCAAGCAGTTGAGTCTTTTGCGCCATTACGCACAGAATATATTCGTCTTAGCTATGCAAAAGCGCCAGATGTTTTGACACTTATTTCTCAAGGCAGTGGCTCATCAGGTGGCAGCAATGCAAATGCTGCTGATAACAATACCTTATTGTCTAATCGTGGAACGGTAACGGTAGATGAACGTACTAATACTTTAATTATTAAAGATGTGGCTGATAGTATCGAGAATATCCATAAGTTGATTGGTAAAATTGATATTCCAGTCCGTCAGGTCATGATTGAAGCGCGTATTGTGAGTGCCACTGATAGCTTTAGTAAAGAGATTGGGGTTCGTTGGGGTATTTTGTCAAATGGTGCCGCCAACAACCGTAATTTATTGGTCGGTGGTAGTAATCAAACGTTATGGGATTTAAAAGACTTTGATGTAGAAACGACGACGGTAAATGGTCAAACGGTTTCTTATCCTTCCTACGACATTAGCCGCCCTGATAACTTAAACGTCGATTTAGGGGTTGCCAACCCCGCTGGCCGTATTGCCTTTGGCTTGCTCGGTATATCTGATTTTATGTTAGATCTTGAGCTGTCAGCCATGCAAGCGGATAACCGTGGTGAAGTGATTTCGACACCAAAGATTTTGACGGCTGATAAACAGACTGCAAAAGTATCATCTGGCACACAGATTCCTTATCAAGAAGCGTCTGCCAGTGGCGCGACCACTACCAGCTTTAAAGAAGCGGCATTGAGTTTAGAGGCCACGCCAAATATTACCCCAGATGGAAAAATTGCCTTGCAACTGAACATTACTAACGGCACACCAGTAAGATCGCTAGACGGGCAAGTTGCTATTTCCGAAGATTCTGTTTCAACTAATGTCATTGTTGAAGACGGTCAGACCATTGTGCTGGGTGGTGTCTTTAAGAACAGCAAAAGCAATGGTGTGAATAAGGTGCCGTTTTTAGGTGACTTGCCCTACATTGGCCGCGCGTTTCGTAAAGATGTACGTAAGAACGAAAAAGAAGAGCTACTGATATTTGTCACGCCAAAATTAATCAATGATGGTATTAGCCGTTTGAATTAATCATTTATTGATTGGTTTTCGCTCAAAAGAAGCAAGCATCAACGCTTGCTTTTTTTATGGGAAAATTTTCATATTGATTGAATTTTACTAACAATAATCAACGCTCATTACTAGCCAGAATATCAATGACGTTGTATCATAGCTAATTTAGCTGAGTAAGTATTATGGTGGAGGAATTGCCGTCGGTGTTTTTAGTAGGGCCGATGGGAGCAGGGAAGACAACCATCGGTAAATTGCTGGCTAAGCAGTTGGGGCGCACCTTTGTAGACAGCGATTGGTACATTGAATCGCAGACAGGGGCTGATATAGCTTGGATATTCGCTAAAGAAGGCGAGGCGGGCTTCCGTGAGCGTGAAACGCGCGCCATCGATGAGTTGACTCAAAAAGACCAAATCGTCTTAGCGACTGGTGGTGGCGCTGTGATGTGTGCTGAAAACAGAGCGTTTTTGCATCAGCGCGGCATCGTGGTTTATTTGAATGCGCCAGTTGATGTGCAAATGGCTCGCACGGCTAAAGACAAATCACGACCACTGTTACAGCAGCCAAATCCTAGAAAAATCTTGCAAGATTTATATAGCACGCGTGATCCCTTATATCGCCAAGTCGCTCATATTATTATGCCAACTGGCCATACTTATCCCCGTCATATGGTCAATCAGCTCTTACAGCAACTAGAGTCATTTACTGACTCGACTGCTATAGCACCAGAAGATAAAGAAAATTAACCATAATGATAAAATTTATCAAGGCGTGTACTCATTTAAAAATGGTGATAAAAATCAGGACGCGCCCTAGTTAAGCTCAGCTACTTTTATCTCATTCAAAATGTTTAGGGAGTGCTTAATGGCAACGCCACTGTTTCATGACGGTTTAACGGTTCATACGCAAAGCCATGACTATCCAATCGTCATTACTGAAAAAGCAGCGATAGATCACAACAGTATGGCAAAGCAGGTCACACCTTATATTCGTGGTCGCCAAGTATTGATTGTCACTAATGATACTGTTGCGCCTTTATACCTAAATGCTTTAGAAAAAGAGTTAACAGAGCAGTTCATTGTGCGTGTTTGCGTATTGCCAGATGGTGAGCAATATAAGCATCAGAGCAGTATCAATCAAATTTACGATGTATTAATGGCAGCGCATTTTAATCGTGACGTTACGCTTATTGCTTTAGGTGGTGGCGTTATTGGTGATATGACTGGCTTTGCTGCAGCAAGCTTTATGCGTGGTGTAAATTTTATTCAGATTCCAACCACGCTACTGTCACAAGTGGATTCGAGCGTTGGTGGTAAGACGGGCATCAATCACCCTCAAGGCAAAAACATGATTGGCGCTTTTTGGCAGCCGCAAATGGTCCTTGCAGACATGAGTACGCTCAAGACTTTGCCAGCGCGCGAGTTGTCAGCCGGGTTGGCTGAGGTTATTAAATATGCACTCATTATGGATATCACGTTCTTAGATTGGCTGGAAATCAATCTGCCAGCGATGATGGATTTGGATTTAGCGGTACTGGGTGAAGCCGTAAAACGCTGTTGTCAATATAAAGCTGATATCGTCGCGCAAGATGAAAGAGAGTCAGGCGTGCGAGCATTGTTAAACTTCGGTCATACTTTTGGTCATGTCATTGAAACACATGAAGGCTATGGCAATTGGCTACACGGTGAGGCAGTCGCTGCTGGCATGGTACAAGCCGCAGAGTTATCACAGAAAATGGGATGGTTAACGGCCGAAGACGTTGCTCGTATTAAGCGTATTTTAACCTTGGCAAATTTGCCTATCACCCCGCCACGCATTGATACACAAACGGCGCTAAGCTTGATGGGACATGATAAAAAAGTGAAACACGGACAAATCCACCTGATTTTGTTAAAATCACTAGGTCAGGCCGTATTGACCAATGATTTCGATGAAGATCTTTTGCTCGAGGTATTGTCACAACACCGCGTATAATGTCTTAACGCTTTAGTGCTCGTGAATACTCACTGAACTCAACGGTTTAAAGCAGACTGGCTCGCCGCCATTCTACTTACTGCGCATCTCTTGAATGCGGTCAACTTTATTTTCACCAAGGATACTCCCATGGCAGCTTCAAGATCGACGCCGCGTACCGCTAGCCAGTCATATCGCCGTCAAGCGTTGATTTGGCTGATAATGACCTTGCTGCTGGGTGTGGTTACGGCTCTGATTTGGATGTTTAGTCAAACGCCAGCGATGGGTGCCAAAATTGAAAATGCCCCCATATCAGCACCGCAACCATTGAGTGCTGAGCTTGAGCAGCCCTTAAAAATAGAGTCGTTACACGAGCTTGATACCGACGTGCAGCCCATTAGTTTTGATACGACGGTACGTGATTTGCGCAATTATCCTGCTGAGTTTAAAGACAAACGTTATTTGTTGGCGAATAAAGGCAAATGGACAGTGCAGGTGATGAATGTCGCCGAAAACGATGTGATTGTCAGTTATCTAGAAGGCCGCGCAGACCGTAATAAATTTGCTTATTTCCGTTATCTTGATGATGAAAATCAAGTCCGCTATATGTTAACTTATGGGCTCATGAGTAGTCCACAAGAAGCGGTTGGCGCGGCAAAACTGATAGACTTTAAGTTGCCAGCCAATGTGCGTGTGTTGCCAGAAGAGATCAATCGTTATGTCGGTATCATCGATAATTATGAACGCCCTGATCCAGTTAAAGGTTTGAGCACCAGACGCACACGTTCTGTTGATCTAAAACCGACTAAGCGCGAAGTGCCAGTGCGCCAACCACTGCCAGAAACGAATAATGGGGACAATGCTGGTCGTAGCAGTCAAGAAACTGCCAGTAACGGCGACAATGAAAGTATCCGTCAGTCAGCGGATACCTCTGATACTTTATCGGTCACTGAAGAGCGTATTGTTGGCAATGAAGAGGAAGTCTCCTCTGTCACCACGCCTAAAAATGAAGGTAGTGGAACTAAGTCTGAATCAGAAAATAAAAAACCAGCGACATCAGGCACTGAAAATACCACTAAAAAACCCCCAGTAGTCGCAACACCAAAGCCGCCAAGTAGTACCAGTAGCACAAATTCTGGCGCAAACGCTATTAGCAAGAATAGCAATCCTCCTAAGAGCAATAACGACAGCATAAAAACACTGATAGAAGACAAAAGTAATTAGAGTATGTTTGTCCTTTGATCATATTGTTGATAGTTATGATAACCTCGTTACCACTATAATTAAAAAAACCCACTGACAAGCTGGTTAGTGGGTTTTTTTATGGGGCATCATAAAGCATATAATTAGTGCTAAAAATACATTTCCAAAAGAAGTTGATCTTAATTAAGTATCTTAACTAAGCCTTGTCACAGATACTATGTATCAAAATTTGCATAGAACATTTAATCATCCTATAACCAATAGTAATAAGTTCTCTTACAAAATATGGTGGGTGAATCGATAGAAAAGACTAGATTTTTTGTCCGTCATTAACTAATATAACTGTGGGCGACGTTCTGTATAGTTATCGTAAAAATTGTTTTTTAACAATGAATTGGTAAACTTCTATCATTTAAAAGATACGTTACTAAAATTTTTTGTCTCAAGCGTTGTCACTTGCTATCTATAATTAAGCTATCGCAAGTGGCGCAACCTCTCTTATTATCGCTCTCTTTAGAGTGAATGAAGCGCTTGATTACAGAGCGTCAGATATTCAAAATTAATCAAATGCACGGTTATTACATGCGTAGTCAATCAGTCTGGATTGCTAGGCATGGTGTGATAACAAGTGACACTCAAGATAGCGACATTGCGTTATTGATGATTAGGTAACGGGTATACAGGGCTGTATGTCATTGCCAAGGGCGACCGTTTACTATCTTTTAATATGTTAATGATCTATTGAAACATCATTCAATGACTGGGAGTGCCAGAGCTTTCACCTTAGTCTCAAAGTATGATGTCTATGAGCGTCACACCATTTATTAATTCGGATATACGAATATTAATTATTAGCCCGTTCTGCTTACGGTCTTCAGTTTATGATCTGCATTGGATGCATAAATTGCCCGTTCACCTAAAAGGACTAGCCATGTCAATGATTTCCTCGCAAACCCACCTGGCCACGCCAGATGACTTTTCTGATAACTGTGGTTTTGGTTTGATCGCTCATATTGAGGGACAAGCCAGCCATGATTTGGTAAAAACTGCTATTCATAGTCTAAGCTGTATGACCCATCGCGGCGGTGTTGCTGCTGATGGTAGAACGGGTGATGGTTGTGGTCTACTACTGGCGACGCCTGTTGAGTTTTTTAGAGGTATTGCTGCTGAGCAAGGGTTCGCGATTACTAACAACTTTGCAGTTGGTATGATCTTTGTCAATTTAGATGAGACAAAAGCTTGTGATAGCCAGCAAGTGCTTAGCGATGAGATTGTCGCCCAAGGATTAGAGGTTGCTGGCTGGCGTGATGTGCCGCTTGATTTGAGCATCGTCGGTGACATTGGCCGTGAGACTTTACCTGATTTTAAGCAAGTGTTTGTCAACGCACCCGATGATTTGGCAGCGGACGACTTTAACCGTAAACTGTTTGTCGCACGCAAAAAAGCAGAGCAGCGCTTGGCTGATGATGAGCTGTTTTATGTGTGCTCATTAAGCTGTCAGACGATTATCTATAAAGGTTTGGTGATGCCATCAGACTTGCCAGCATTTTTCTTGGATTTGCAAGATGCGCGTTTGGCATCGCATATCGTGGTATTTCATCAGCGTTTCTCCACCAATACCTTGCCGCGTTGGCCTTTGGCGCAGCCGTTTCGTTATCTTGCCCACAATGGCGAGTTGAATACCATCACAGGCAATCGCAACTGGTCTGAAGCACGGACGCCAAAACTAAAATCAGATAAACTGCCCAATTTGAATGAGTTGACGCCACTGGTGAACAGTACGGGCTCTGACTCATCAAGCTTAGATAACATGCTTGAAGTCCTCATGTCAGGTGGTATGAATCTATTCCATGCGATGTCGATTCTCGTGCCACCTGCTTGGCAGAATGTCGATAGCATGGATATGGATTTGCGCGCCTTTTATGAGTTTTATTCGCAGCACATGGAAGCGTGGGATGGTCCAGCAGGTTTGGTGATTCAAGATGGACGCTATGCGGTCTGTATGCTTGATCGTAATGGTCTACGCCCATCGCGCTGGGTGACGACCAAGAACGGCTATATCACTGTTGCCTCTGAAGTTGGTGTGTGGGATTACTCGCCAAAAGATGTATTGGCAAAAGGACGCGTTGGCCCTGGTCAAATGCTCGTTATTGATACTTTAACGGGTCAAATTTTAGATACTAAAGCGATTGCGACGTTACTGAAAAAAGCCCATCCGTACCGTAAATGGCTGCGTGAAGAAGCAACCCGTATCCGTGATGATGAGCGTTTAGAAGAAGAATTAGCGGCGCAAACATGCCGTGGTAATGAGCTAAAAACACTGCAAAAAATGTATCACATCACCAATGAAGAGCGTACTGAAATTATCCGCCCCAACGCCGAAAATGGTCAAGAGCCCGTCGGTTCAATGGGTGATGATACGCCTATGGCAGTGCTGTCGCAGCAAATCCGCCATGTCGGTGATTTCTTCCGTCAGCAGTTCGCACAGGTGACCAATCCACCGATTGATCCATTGCGTGAATCTATCGTGATGTCATTGCAGACCTGCCTAGGCGCTGAAACTAACGTGTTTGCGCCATCAGCGCGAGATGCACACCGTATTATCTTATCGTCGCCTGTACTATCAGCCAGCAAGATGCAGCAGCTTGAGACCTTGGGTGATCCAGCCTTTAAAATGGCGCGTATTGATTTAAACTATGATCGCACCCTTGAGTTATCAGAAGCCATCATGGCTATCTGCGAGCAAGTGGCTAACAGCATCCGAGCTGGTCACACCTTGATTGTGTTGTCTGACAAACACATCGATGCCGATAAAGTACCAGCCAATGCCATCATGGTGACTGGTGCGGTGCATCATTATTTGATTGGTCAAGGTATTCGTACTGATGCTAATTTAATCATTGAGACTGGTCTGGCACGTGATTCGCATCAAGTGGCAGTATTGATTGGTTTTGGTGCGACCTGCGTTTATCCTTACTTGGCTTATGATGTTATTGATGACTTAGTAGCGACTGGTGAGCTGCTTGGTGATCCGATTCAAGCGCGGGTTAATTTCCGTAAAGGCTTGGATAAAGGGTTGCTAAAAATCTTATCAAAAATGGGCATCTCGACCATTGTCTCTTATCGCGGCGCGCAGTTATTTGAAGCAGTGGGTCTCTCTGAAGAGGTGGTGAGCCTGTGTTTCAAAGGTGTACAGAGTCGTATTAAAGGTGCAACCTTTGCTGACTTAGCTGCCGATCAAGCACAGCTAGCGGCGAATGCTTTCAAGCGCCGCGCGCCACTCGATCAAGGTGGCTTACTGAAGTTTGTCTTCAACAAAGAATATCATGCCTTTAACCCAGACGTGATTAATAGCCTGCATACAGCTGTACGCACGGGTGATTACGACAATTATCGTAATTATGCTGATTTGGTTAATAGCCGTCCTGTGGCGACCTTGCGTGATTTATTGCAATTAAAAACAGATAACTCTAGAGATGTGAATGACGTAGAGGATATCTCATCCATTCTGACGCGCTTTGACTCGGCGGGCATGTCGTTGGGGGCATTGTCACCCGAAGCCCATGAAGCGATTGCCATGGCGATGAATACCATCGGTGGACGTTCAAACTCTGGTGAGGGCGGCGAAGATCCAGTACGTTATGGCACGCTGCGTAACTCGAAAATTAAGCAAATTGCCTCGGGTCGTTTTGGCGTCACCCCAGCGTATTTGCGTTCAGCAGAAGTGATGCAAATCAAGGTTGCACAGGGTGCCAAGCCGGGTGAGGGAGGTCAGTTGCCGGGTGGCAAGGTCAATGCTTTGATTGCACGCTTACGTTATTCTGTACCGGGTGTGACGTTGATTTCACCGCCACCGCATCATGATATCTATTCTATCGAAGATTTGGCGCAGCTGATTTTTGATTTAAAGCAAGTCAATCCAGATGCGCTAGTATCGGTCAAGTTAGTCTCACGTCCAGGCGTTGGTACTATCGCGACTGGCGTGGCAAAAGCCTATGCCGATTTAATCACTATCTCAGGCTATGATGGTGGCACAGCAGCCTCTCCGCTATCGTCTATCCATCATGCAGGCTCACCATGGGAGTTAGGACTGGCTGAGACCCACCAATCACTACGAGTAAATGGCTTGCGTCATAAAGTTCGTATTCAAACTGATGGTGGTCTAAAGACTGGTCTTGATGTGGTAAAAGCCGCTATTCTTGGGGCAGAAAGCTTTGGCTTTGGTACCACGCCGATGATTGCCGTTGGTTGTAAATACCTACGCATTTGCCATCTTAATAATTGCCCGACTGGGGTTGCGACGCAAAAAGCCAAGCTACGTGACGAGCATTTCATTGGCGAAGCGGAGATGTTGATTAACTTCTTTAAATTTGTAGCAACTGAAACGCGCGAATGGCTTGCCGCCCTTGGTGTGCGTAGTATGGAAGAATTGGTCGGACGGACTGACTTGCTTGAAGTATTAGAAGGTAACACGGATAAGCAGCGTCATTTGGATTTAACGCCATTATTATTTAGCCATCCGGCCAGTAGTGGTAAAGCCCAAACCTGTCAGGTTGAGCGTAATGAGCCGTTTGATAAAGGCTTACTCGCTGAACAGATGATTAGTGATATGCTGCTCAATATTCGTCAAGGTAATGGCGGCGATTATAGTTATTATGTCGGTAACTGTGATCGCTCTATTGGCGCGCGTATCTCTGGTGAGATTGCGCAAGTATGGGGCAACCTTGGCATGAGTGATATGCCAATTAAACTGCATCTGACTGGCACTGCTGGGCAGAGTTTAGGCGTCTGGAATGCAGGTGGTCTAAATATTGAGCTAGAAGGCGATGCCAATGATTATGTCGGCAAAGGCATGGCTGGCGGTGAGATTGTTATTTATCCACCAAAAGACTCAAGCTTTACGGCGCAAGAGACCGCCATCATTGGTAATACCTGCTTATATGGCGCAACGGGCGGCAAACTATATGCAGCTGGTACCGCTGGCGAGCGCTTTGGAGTACGTAACTCTGGCGCGCACGCAGTCATCGAAGGCACAGGAGATCATTGCTGTGAATATATGACAGGCGGTATTGTCACTATTCTTGGGCGTACGGGTCTCAACTTTGGAGCAGGTATGACAGGTGGTTTTGCTTATGTGCTCGATATGGAAGGCGATTTCTTTGACCGTTGTAACCATGAGTTGATCGATCTTAACCGTATCTCAAGTGAGCAAACCGAAGAGCATCGTATCCATTTGCAGCAAGTGATTGAAGCGCATGTTAATAAAACAGGCAGCGCGTGGGGTCAGACGATATTGGCTGACTTTGAGCACTATGTTCGTAAGTTTTATTTGGTGAAGCCTAAAGCGGCAAACATTGCGAGCCTTCTCAAAACCACCATGGCTGACCCACAATAGCTTTGCTTGGATTATCCAATGTTCCGCTTTTAAAAACCTTTTAACTCAGAGGTTTTCAGCAGGTAAGTGACGGTCACGATATAAAGCTCTTAATTTTGTGATAAATGAGACATCGTTGACTGTCACCGCCCACTTTAAAAAAGCTTGATATAAAAAGCCTCATATTAAAGAGACAATACCATGGCAAAACGCTTAGAAAATAGTTTTCAGTTTTTAGATGTACCACGGCTTGAGCCGACCAAAAAAGACATCGCCACGCGCTCAACGGAGTTTGTTGAAATTTATAAACCGTTTGAGAGTGAAGCCGTTGCGCAGCAGTCGCACCGCTGTCTGGAGTGTGGTAACCCTTATTGTGAATGGAAGTGCCCTGTACATAACTACATTCCTAACTGGCTCAAATTGGCCACCGAAGGGCAGATATTTCAAGCGGCTGAATTGTGTCACCGCACCAATACGTTGCCTGAGGTATGCGGCCGCGTTTGTCCACAAGATCGCTTATGTGAAGGCGCTTGTACCTTAAATGATGGCTTTGGCGCTGTGACCATTGGTAATGTCGAAAAGTACATCAACGATACTGCCTTTGCACTTGGCTGGCGTCCGGATATGTCTGATGTGGTTTGGACAGACAAAAAAGTCGCGATCATAGGTGCAGGGCCAGCAGGTTTGGGCTGTGCGGATATACTCGTTAGAAACGGCGTAAAACCAGTTGTGTTTGATAAGCGTCCTGAAATTGGTGGTTTACTGACTTTTGGTATTCCAGAATTTAAAATGGAAAAGGACGTCATGCGTAACCGCCGTGTCATCTTTGAAGGCATGGGCATGGAATTTCGTCTTGAGACAGAAATCGGTACTGATATTAGTATTGATGAACTGTTAAGCGAGTACGATGCGGTATTTATGGGCATGGGTACTTACACTTATATGCGTGGCGGCTTTGCTGGTGAAGAGCTTGTCGGTGTTCATGATGCGCTAGATTACCTGATTGCCAACGTCAATCGCTGCAACGATTGGGAAAAAAATCCTGAAGAATATATCGACTTTAAGGGCAAAAGAGTGGTGGTGCTAGGTGGTGGCGATACTGCGATGGATTGTAACCGTACCAGTATTCGCCAAGGCGCTGAGCAAGTAGTCTGTGCCTATCGCCGTGACGAAGAGAACATGCCAGGTTCGCGCCGTGAAGTGGTCAATGCTCGAGAGGAAGGCGTTGAGTTTCTATTCAATCGTCAACCGACAGAAATCATTGGCTTGAATGGTAAAGTGAATGGCGTGAAAGTCGTCACGACTCACTTGGGTGCGCCAGACAACCGTGGTCGTCAGCGTCCTGAGCCGATTCCTAATTCAGAAGAAATTATCCCATGTGATGCTGTGATTATGGCCTTTGGCTTCCGTCCTAGCCCTGCTGACTGGTTTGAGTCTCAGCAAGTGGCAATGGACAGCTCTGGTCGCGTGCTGGCAGCGGAAAAGCAAACCTTTAAATTCCAAACCAAAAACCCCAAGATATTTGCTGGTGGTGATATGGTACGTGGTTCTGATTTGGTCGTGACCGCGATTTGGGAAGGTCGTGAAGCCGCTGAAGGTATTTTGGACTTCTTAGAGGTATAATGGGTTTGGTTGACATCCAATTATTGACAGCTCTATTTAGATCTCAAACGTCTTTTGCCTTTTAACAGGTAAGAGACGTTTTTTTTGATATCAGCAGTACATGATGGTTCGAGATTACTTTTCATTGACTATATATTCTTCAATTAATAAGAGAACCTGTGCGTGAAACCAAAAATTTGGCAACGATTTACTGCACCATTCATTGAACCTTATGCGCGCTATCAGCACGCTGATATCTTGCACGCCATACGTATCGGTGCAGCCATCGTGTTTGCGCTGTTAGCCAATCAAATAAGCCATTTTCCACACGGAGAATGGACGACAATCACCGTCTTTATTATTTTGGGATTGCTACAGTATCAAGGCGCTATTTATACCAAAGCCAAAGAGCGAGTACTAGGCACGGTTTTGGGTATTGTCGTGGCATTTGCAATCTTATGGTTCAATAAAGGGACGGGTGCTTGGTTGGGGATAGAGTACCTGCTTATTGGTATCGTCAGTGGGATTATTGGTTATTTTTCGGTCAGGCGGCTAGGGTATACTGGGTTACTCACTGGCATTACTATGCTGATGATCGTCTCTAATTTGAATCAAGTTAATATGGCGCAAGATGGTGTCTATCGCGCACTCAATATCTTAATCGGTACAGGTATTGCGGTCATGGTGACAGTGGTCTTACCTCTAAAGTCGACGTTGATGTGGCGATTTTTATTGGCAAATAATTTAGAAGCCTGTAGTAATCTTTATGCTGGTGTTGGACATCATATCGATGCTGAAATAGTGGCTCCCAAGTCGCTTGTCTATACTAGAGCAAAAAGCTCAGCTAGCTTGTTTTATCCTCAAAGTAGCACTACTGCAGATATGCCTGTTAATAAAGCGTTGATAAAATCGCTGCAGCAAATAAACAAGCGACTACTCGCAGTACGTCCACATATCGCTGCAACAGCAAGCGAGTCCGGCATTCATAAAGAGACGATAGAAACGATTCAGCGTACCCATCGCAATATCATCGGTACCATCGATTTATTGCTCAGTGCAGCACCGCGTTTGGCGAATATCGATATCGACGATGATAATCATACGCTACTGATTCACTATCAACACGAGCTCACCCAAGCAATGCAGCATATCGCGGCAGTGCTACGCAGTCCAAGCGATCAGACTTTTCGACCTATTACGCGTATTGCGCTATCAGAATATCCTAGCGTACAGTATGCAACGTTTGAGTGGCAGGGATATTTTTGGTTGACGCAAACGTTACAAGCACAACTACAACAGTTAAGTGATCTGCTACAAAC
The DNA here is from genome assembly GCF_044901245.1 of Psychrobacter sp. NPDC064578. NCBI lineage: Bacteria > Pseudomonadati > Pseudomonadota > Gammaproteobacteria > Moraxellales > Moraxellaceae > Psychrobacter > Psychrobacter sp. NPDC064578. Next base: position 255,757 of record NZ_JBJDPI010000005.1, on the reverse strand, counting down.
GACCAAACCGCAGTGGTATGCTGCTTCTGGTCTGCGCTATCAAAGGCGTGAGCAGCGTAGAATTAAAGAGCAAGGTGGAGAGTCGGACTTAAACCTATAAGTAAAAGAGATTCTGACACCTACTTGTTAGCGTCTCTTAGCTATTATCAATAGCCAAATGCTATCTTGACGTGCTTTTTTGTCGTTATGTGCTAGCATGTTTTGATCTTTAACGTCTTTTATCTTTTAATAGATGAAAGGCGTTATTTTTTGATCATTGCTTTATTATCGCTTTATCAATAGTTAAGCTAGCAGTTATTATTTAACCGCATTTTTATTCATTTATTTTTATTCATTTATTATAAGAGACAGCCTGCGTGAAACCGACTTTTTGGCAACGATTTACTGCACCGTTTGTGGAGCCATATGCCCGCTATCAGCATGCGGATATTTTGCATGCCATACGTTTGGGTGTGGCCGTGCTGATTGCACTGTTGTTAAATGAGTTCACGCACTTGCCGCATGGCGAGTGGACGACCATTACCGTGTTTGTGATATTGGGCTTATTGCAATATCAAGGGGCGATTTATACCAAGGCCAAAGAGCGGATACTCGGCACCTTACTTGGGGTGGTGGTCGGGCTGAGTTTCTTATGGCTGATCCAAGATACCGGTCATTGGCTATGGTTATATTACGGGCTGATTGGTATTATCAGTGGCATTATTGGTTATGTGGCGGTTAAGCAGCTGGGTTATATTGGTCTATTGACAGGGATTACGATGCTGATGATTGTTTCAAGCCCTGACCATAGTAATATTGCCCAAGATGGTTTATATCGCGCCTTTAATATCTTACTTGGCGCAGGGGTGGCGGTCGCAGCGACGTTAATCCTACCGCTTAAATCGACCTTGATGTGGCGGTTTTTATTGGCCAGCAATCTTGAAACCTGCAGTAATTTGTACGCTGGGGTTGGCAATCATATCGATGCGGAAGTTTTGGTGCCTAAGCCATTTAAATATAGTAAGGCGACCAGTTCAGCCAGTATTATTTATCCAAAGAGCAGCTCTGTACCAGATACACCCGTTAATAAATCTTTGGTCAAAGCCCTGCAAAAAATCAATAAGCGCTTGCTTGCCGTGCGCCCGCATATCGCCGCGACAGCCAGTGAATCAGGGATTGAAAAAGAAACGCTAGAGACCATTCAGCGTACCCATCGTAATATTATTGGTACTATTGACTTACTGTTAAGTGCCGCGCCGCGCTTGGCGAATATTGAGATTGATGATGAAAATCATATTTTGCTTATCCATTATCAGCATGAATTAACGCAAGCGATGCAGCATATGGCAGCGGTATTACGTAGCCCAAACGATGAGGTATTTCGTCCTATTACCCGTATCGCGGTATCAGAATATCCAAGTGTAGAAAACTTAGGCTTTGAGTGGCAAGGTTATTTTTGGTTAACTCAAACCTTACAATTACAACTGCAGCGGCTCAGTGATTTACTACAAACGACCAAGCCGCAATGGTTTGCCGCCTCAGGTCTACGTTATCAGCGCCGCGAGCAGCGCCGTATTGAGCATAAAGGTAGCGAAACTGATTTGCATTTATAAATAGAAAAATAAATAAAAGACAAATAAAAAACGCTGACTCTATAAGGTCAGCGTTTTTTTATAACCATATTTATTAAAAACAGCTAATAACCATCAGCCATTAATAATCATATTTTAACAAACAATGATTAACGACCGGTTTTCAGCTTATCCCAATACTGCTGATAAACTTGCAAGGCTTCATCACCGACATCTTCTTGGAATTCCGCTTTTGCTAGGACATCTTTGCTTGGATAAATGGTTGGATTGTTTCTAACCTCTTCTGGCATCATCTCACGCGCGGCGATATTAGGCGAGGCATAACCAATCTCTTCGCTGACGATTTTAGAGTTCTCAGGACGCAGTAAGTAGTCAATAAATTTGTGTGCTGCATCGACTTGTTTGGCGTTTTTTGGAATCACAAAGTTATCCATCCATAAGATGGCGCCCTCAGTTGGGTATTTATAAACCAAGCTGGTCAAGCCTTCGTTATTGGCGATGATAGCTTCACCATTCCAACTCATACCAACCGTGGTTTCGCCTTCCATATACGGCATGCGCGAGGCATCGGAGTTGAAGGTTTTTACATTTGGCATCAAGGTTGTTAGCTTCTCATAAGCAGCTTTGATTTCATCAGGGTTTTTACTATTACCTGAATAGCCAAGGGTCAATAGCGCCATACCAAACACTTCGCGCATGTCATTCATCAGCATCACTTGACCTTTATACTCAGGACGCCATAAGTCATTCCAGCTATTTACGGTCGTAGGATCAACCGCTTCGCCATTGATGGCAAGACCGGTGCTGCCCCACATGTAAGGAATCGAGTATTTGTTTTCTGGGTCAACTTTGGTATTGGTAAATGAGGTATCAAGATTCTTAAAATTGCTTAGTTTTGATTTATCCAGCTCTTGTAGCAACCCTTCTTTGGCCATTTTTTCGACATAATAGGTCGATGGAATCGCTAAATCATATTGGCTAGAATCATCAAGCAATTTGAGCTTGGCGTACATGGCTTCGTTAGAATCAAAAGTGGTGTAATTGACCCGAATGCCCGTCTCTTCGGTAAAGCCGTCGAGAATTTCCTGCGGCATATACTCAGACCAGTTATACAAATTAAGCGTTTCTGTACTGGCAGTTGTACCGTCAGTTGCCGCATTGTCAGAGTTGCTACAGCTGGCAAGTGCAAGTCCGACTGTCACCGCTAAAAGCGCTTTTGGCAATATACGAGTGCCACGAACAACGCTGTGAGCGGCAGAGTGGGACGATGATAAATGGGTCAAGATATCTCTCCTAAAGTAAGAATGATGCAAATGAGTAAAAGTTAGATGGTAGATAGTTAATGCTAAGTGCTAAGTGCTAAGTGCTAAGTGCTAAGTGCTAAGTGTTGAATATAAGCTATCGAGCCAAATGTAAAACTATTATGGCTATGATTGTGAATAATTTAAAGGGTAAGGATGCGCTCGGTATTCATACCACTATTAAGGCTCATGCTAATAACTGGCTAAGAATTATTTACAAGTAATAGTATGAGGTCTTCCGCTAAACTTTTGTAAGATAATAAGCACAAATAATCATGTTATGATGGGCGCTGGTTTATTTTTCAGCCATCACTTAACAATATAGTTTATATAAAACAAATAGATTAACCATAACACAATAATAAAGGATGCAACATCATGACTCAGAGTAACCCCCTGATTCCAGCGCTGCTCACGGATAAAGTCGCTATCGTCACTGGCGCTAGTCGCGGACTTGGCGCTCAGATTGCTGAGCAAATGGCAGCAGCAGGCGCACGCGTTTGCGTCAATTATCTTAATAGTAAAGGCGCTGCCGACCAAGTGGTTGCCGATATCATTGCCGCAGGTGGTCAAGCATTTGCTTATCAAGCTGATGTTAGCGATTTAGCACAAATGCAAGCGCTGGCAGCTGAAGTGGTTGCGCGTTATGGTCGCATTGATATATTGGTCAATAACGCCTTGCCAAGTTATCAGTTTAATCCCAGTGCCGACTATACCAGTATCGAAACCGTCAAATGGGCGCATTTTTCGCAGCAGCTTGACGGTATTGTCAAAGGTGCGGTCAATAGTGTGCAAGCGGTACTACCACAAATGAAAACGCAAAAAATGGGCAAGATTATCAATATCTCGACCAATCTTGTTTATAATCCGGTGGTCACTTATTACGACTATACCACTGCCAAATCTGCATTGATTGGGCTGACGCGTAACTTGGCTGCGGAGCTTGGACAATACGGCATCCGTGTTAACTTGCTGGCTGGCGGATTGCTACAAACCACGGATGCGAGCCGTTTAACGACTGAAGAAGTCTTTGATTCTATCGCCACCACCACGCCATTACGACAAGCAACCTCGGTGGCTGACTTTGCCAATTCGGTGCTATTAATGGCGTCTGATTTGAGCTTGGCCATCACCGGACAGTCTATCGCTGTCGATGGCGGTTTGACGATGCCTTAAGGCTTTGATGCTTTGAGGCCGTGATATCTAAACGTTGATAAAAATAGCAAGATAAAATAAAAAACAAGCAAACAAACTTCTGACCACATTGATTAACTAAGAGATAGAGGAATAAGATGAATAACCGTAAACGAGCTGGAATCATCGCCGCAGTAATTGGGATGGTCGCTTTTATGATGATGTTCCATGCTGGCTCACCGACGCCTATCTTAAACTGGCCGGTGGAAACCTATATGGGCTTGGCATTTACCATTGGTTGGCTGAGTAGTGTGCCTAATTGGCTGGCCTATGTACTGGCAGCGCTGGTGCTTATCCTGATGGTCGTCGGCTTTTATAAAATTGGTGGCTGGGTTTATAGTTTGATGACAAGGAAGCGTTAAGTCCTTTTTTGCTCTATATTTAATTATTCAGATAGTTATATGCGGCATTATTCTTGGTACCTCGCTCGCTACCTTATTAAGTCAACCAGCTCTGAGTGATGACGTAAAAATTAGCAATAACTAGAAAAACAAAAACCCTTGTCAGCGATTGGCAAGGGGTTTTTTTTGGTTATAAAGATAAACGCTATGACTACTTTCTCTTAAGATTCTTATACTTATGATGCTATCTTAAATTGTTCAAGCACTGCTTGTATCCCGTACTCTTCAATTGTGCCAGTGACGAAATCTGCGCGCTCGATTAGTGCGGGCTGAGCATCGCCCATCGCTACCGCATAGCCGACTAAATCAAACATCTCTAAATCATTCATGCCATCACCGAACGCCATACATTCACGTGCATCTACGCCATAATACTGACAGACGTCTTTGATACCGCGTGCTTTAGAGGCGTTTGCTGGCAGGATATCTGCACCGATGTGATGCCAATGTACCAGCTTTAAATCATCCTCTGCAAAGTCGATATCTTGCATCTTCTCTTCTGGATTGTTAAAAAATACTGAGCATTGATAGACCGTATTTGCCTTATGATAATCTGGGTCAAGAATAGAGTTTGGCGTGATGGCATTAAACTCGCGCAAGCGCTCATTTTCACCTGACCAAGCGATATGGGTGGCAGAGTCAAACTTATGAATCAACTCGCTCTGTTGGCACAGACGCACGATTGTATCCGTTTGCTCAGCGGATAACGGATAGTGGCTAATTCGACCCTTTTTATCAAAACTATACTGTCCATTCATACAAATAATCGCATCTAAGACATCAGCTTCGAGCAAGGCTAAAATATCTGCTGGCAATATGGCTTTGGAGCGTCCCGTTGAAATCACCAGCTTAATATCAGTACCTGCAAGCTCCTCAAGGGTCGCTTTGTTGTGTTCGGCAATGATGCCATTGCGGCTCAAGGTATCATCGATGTCAAAAAAGATGATCTTGGGTGTCGGAGTCTTGATAGTCATACTTTCTGTGGCGATTTTGTCTTCGATAAACATGATGATCCTATTGTTTTTTAGTCGTTTCAATACCAATGATTTAGATACTACTACAACACACCCAAAGAGATAAATACCTATAGAGTAACCTGCGATGATGCAAATGTGGCTACTGCTGCGGTATTCGCTTTGCTGGCATTGCGATTGATTTGCGCTTATTCGAAGGGTTAACAAAAACCCTAAACGATATAATTAACTTAATAGTGGCTATTTATTATAAGGTTAAGATTAACGATCAATATCAGTTAACAAAATGATGAACGGTTTTTATCAGTGTATCCGCTATCTAAAGGAGCTAGTATGAAAATTTTTACCTTAAAATCAGTCACCGCTTTGACGGCATTGGCAACATTGGCACTATCTGCCAATGCCTTTGCAATGGATGTTAAGTTTAACGATGCTGCTTGGAATGGCAAAAAAATACCTGAAGGGCAGCAGTGTCTAAACTATGATGGCAAAAATCCAGCCACGCCGAGCATGACGGTCTCAAACATACCGATGGGCGCGGAGAGCTTGGTCTTCGTTTATAACGATGTGAGCAATAAACGTATGCAACATGGTGGACATGGCATTGTAGAGTTTAACCTACCAGAAGGTGCTACGAGTGCTGAGATTCCACGTGTGTTTGGGCATACCTATGAAGTGCCAGTTGGGATTGAGATGGTCGCGGAATATCGTAGCCGTGCAGGGGAAGCGGGAGGGGCATATAAACCACCTTGTTCAGGTGGTAAAAACCATCTGTATACGGTAGATGTGCAGGCTTGGCAAGGCGATAGTGTGCTTGCTGAGACAACGGTTGAGATGGGTCGGTATTGATGTTCTGATCGTTTTAATGAGCATAAAAAATCCGTCTATACCGTGTGTATAGACGGATTTTTAGTAAGAGTAAGTGATGTTTGCAACGTCTGAGCCATCAGTAATCGTGGGTCAGTCGTATGTTAGGGTTGAAACCGTGCTATAGGAAAATATAAATTAGACTTGTTAATTATTAGACTAATGATATCGCAGTCATTGCGCCAATTTTTATAGTACAATTGTACTCCGAGAAGTGTCAGCGTCCTAATTCATTAAAATTCCAATGCTTATTTCTAGAAATACAATGATGCTAGATGACAAAAAACCACTAAGAAAAAAAATTTTATTGATTATACTTTATCTTAAATTAGATCAGGTTTTTATAAATAAGGTTTCTCATGACTATAGCGACAAGCCATACTCCAGAAAGCAAAAAAATAAATGGCGAGCATATTCTTATCAACATGATATATATCGCCAAAAATGTCGACCTAGATTCGGGAATCGAGCTGACTCGCGCGCTTGAGTATTGGCGAAGGTATTTTGAAGAAAATAATATAGCTTCAGCTTTAGTCATTAGTGAAGGTTATTTCGTTCAAAGTTTTCAAGGGACAAGACCCGCTATCAATATTGCCTTAGAAAAAATACTTGACGAGCATTCAACCATTTTTCCCAATATTGTTAATATAGAGGAAATAGAGTCGCGTCAATGGAATGGGTTTTTAGTGAAACATCTAACATCAAGCGCTGAAGATGAAGACTATGCCCTCAAAAGCTTCTCAGCAGGTTCTGACTATAATCCCTATCTAATGACAAGTGCTCAGATTAAAAGCTTTTTGACAGCAGTTTTTGAAAATGCTGACTCTAACAAGTCTTAGACGATTTTTCTATTCTGATTGTCGTAAAAAAGCCGTCTATACCGTGTGTATAGGCGGCTTTTTAGTTGTTTTCAATATCTTATATTTATAGATCGTAAAGGTTGAGTGTTGTAATTCTACATATGTTGTGTATTATCATCTGAGGCGTTCGCTATTTGAATAACTTAAACGGATTATACATATGAAAAAATTGTCTTTATTACTAGTAACGCTTTTAGGTTCATCAATCGTATTAAATAGTTGTGCGACTATCGGTCTTACAGATTATGCCAAAAACGATAATAAAAAGGAGCACACAAAAAACGTTTTATCTGAGAGCGTCATTGCAGTGGGATATCCTAATAAACCTATACAAGGATACGAAGATGCTATGATTCTAGCTGGTAAAAATTATAGTTTTTTGGTAGAGCCTGTAGTCTCTGCTAATACGCAATCTGATCTGTTTAAAAGAATTTTCGCTCAAGTGGATTTAGGCTCGTTATATATCGACACTCAATCTTCATATACCAATCGTAATATTCAACAAAAAACTCAAGCTGGTTCCAATGAGCTTATTCTAGATGTAGAAAATGATGAATCAAATCAAATTAAAAACGTACCTACAACTGTTGGCTTGCTATATGCTAAGCCGATTAGTGCCCTAAAGATTAACGAGCAATCAAAGTTAGAAAGTTTTGGATTTGAATGTAAGACAGCCATTGTTACTGAGCAAAAAAATTTAATTTGTCAGCGTGCAGTAAACGTTGAGCTGACGGTAGCTTCTGCAGTACAAAACATTAATGACGTCAATTATAAGCTCAAGCAGCCCTTAAATATCCAGTTGAATTATAAGTGGGAGACAGGCAGTAACGCTAATAAGTTTAGCGCGGTTCTACTACCAGTTGCCATGGCAGTAGATATCGTCACTCTACCTATTCAAGCTTTAGGTGTTGGTCTTACATATGCAGCTTTCGCAGCAGCATATGGTCAATGCGGTAGTAGTCGTAGCTGTATATAGCGTGTCGGCTTTCGAAAGTTAAAGCGTGCCTTCCATGCACCTTTCGGTTTTTATTTATGTAATGGAAACCTGAAGTTCAGCCTACGCCAGGCCGTCAACTCTATATGATAAAGGCATCATTTATATTTACTAATGCAATTTAACCAACGACGCTACCCATTTCAAAAATAGGTAGATAAAGAGCAATAATGGTCAAAGGAATAAGAAGAATAGCCAAAGCTAAGAGAAAATATTGAGTGGTAGCTTGCCATCTTTTTGACGGTTCCAACAAATAAACCAAAGGTATTGGGATCAAGGCTAACCCTAACCAGTATTTATGAGTACTTAACACGACCTTAGTGAAGACTGGTATATCAACACCAAAACTTTTATACAATTCTCCAAAAGTTGGAGTCACCAAAATTACTACTATTGCGCAGAATAAAAATAAAAAAGATACAATTATTGCTAAAGCTTTCATATAGTCACTAATAATTAAAGTCGTAAACTGCGTCCAGTTTTCTATTTTTTAACGTTATTAATCTCATCGGTGTGTGGAGTGCACCCTACGCACTAAGACCACACTTGAAGTAGATTGCTATTAACGTTTGTATCGTTTTAGCTAGTGTGAAAAAGCCGTCGATACAAATTATATAGTCGGCTTTTTGGTGAGAATAAGGTATGTTTGGGCAGCGATAAAGTATGCTGACTTAGTCGTTAGAAAAAATCCAACTGATAGGCATGCATAGCAATTGATGCAGATAAAAAAATAAATATAATCATAAAGATGGTTATAATAGGCATTAACACCGCTATAATTTTAGTTAATAACGAAGGTGGTTCAGAAAGTGTACCATAATCGTTAACGTTAATATCTCCTTTAACAAATGCAAGGCATAGTAACGGTATTAGATTAACTACCGGAATGAACCACAAAAGAGATACCCAACCTGATATATTTAAATCATTAAGCCTGCGCTTGCTAGGTATGAGTAAGATGTAGAGATACACTAAAAAAGCCAAAATAACAATCAAAAAACTTAAAGCATCAGTAATTTTGCTGTCATCACTAAATAAGTAAGAGCTAATCTCAAGCAGCCCGCCAGCAATTAAAACTAAAGGTATGAGCATGATATTAAGTAATAGGTTATACGCTAAGAAGCGAATGCGGCCTATTCTGCCATGCACTGAATAAAATCGCTCTTGATTATAATTATTAGGTATTTGCTCGTGCATCTCTACCTTCTTTTTCATATATTTTATTTATTTAAAGCTTTAGGTGAAGTAGTAGCTATAGCTAAGCTTTTGCTTCAGTATTCAAAAAACTTAATCCGCAACCTCAACACTCGTCACATTCTGAAAGCCTCTTGGTAGCTGACCACCTCGATTACCTCGCACACCCGTATAATTAGCCAAATCATTTGGCTTGAGTGTCACATGGCGTTTGCCAGCGGTAATAATTAGGCTGTCTTGCTGACTGAGAGGCGTAATGGCGAGCACTTCCTCATTCTCTTTCAATTTAATTAGCTTATTACCTTTACCGCGTGCCTGTTCAGGTAAATCATCGAGGGAAAATATCAGTAAATATCCAGCATTGGTCACGACAGCGATATGGTCAGGCGCTACCTTTGCATGGGTATTGTCACCATCAGCATTGGCAGTCGTTTCTACTGGCGCATCGATACGCGCAACAGGGAGCAATCGACTATCAGCCGCTAGGTTAATGATGTTTTTACCCGCTTTTTGATTGCTATCAAGATTGCCGATGGTGTTGATAAAGCCATAACCTGCGGAGCTAGCGAGAATAATGCGTTGATTGTCAGCACCGGTTAATAGCTGCTCAAAGCTAGCACCTGCTGGTGGCTTTAACACACTGGTCAGAGGATCGCCTTGACCACGAGCCGAAGCAAGGCTATGCGCATCAATACTATAGCTGCGTCCAGTGCTATCGAGCACGTAGATTTTCTCATTGGATTTACCGCGCACGTGCGCTTGATAGCTGTCACCTGAACGATAGCTCATGCCAGCGGCATCGACGTCATGACCTTTGGCAGCACGAATCCAACCTGCCTTTGATAGGATGGCAGTGATCGGTTCGCTCGGTACAAGGTCAGATTCTTTTAATGCTTGCGCTTCTTCGCGCTCTGCCAGTGGTGATACGCGTTCATTGCCATGTTCTTTCATATCGGCTGTTAGCTCGTCAATCATCAGATTGGTCAGACTGTCTGGATTGTCCAGATACTCTTGAATGATGGCGCGTTCGGCAGCCAGTTCATCTTGCTCGCGGCGTAGCTCAATCTCTTCTAGTTTAGCGAGCTGACGCAGACGAATATCCAAGATGGCATTGGCTTGAATATCAGTGAGGTCATAATCTTGCATTAACGATAATTTTGGATCGTCCTCTTCGCGAATGATGCGAATGACTTCATCAATATTAAGATAAGCAATCAGCAAACCTGCGAGGATATGTAAGCGCTTGTCGATTTTATCGAGGCGATATTGCAAGCGACGGGTGACCACTGAACGGCGACAGATGAGCCATTCATCAAGAATTTCTTTTAGATTTTTGACCTGCGGCTTACCGTTTAGGCCAATCATATTCATATTGACGCGATAATTGCTTTCTAGATCCGTACTGGCAAACAGATGGCTCATGACGCGAGCGACATCGACTCGGGTTGATTTTAGCTCAAGTACGATACGGCACGCATTTTCGTGATCTGACTCATCATGAATATCAGTAATCCAAGGCAGCTTTTTATCGGTCATGAGCTTAGCAATTTGCTCTTGGATTTTATTACCTGATACTTGGTAGGGAAGCGCATCAATGATGACAAGATTCTTTTCTTTGGGGTCAACATGGAACGTCGCGCGCATTTTATAGCTGCCGCGTCCAGTCTCATACATCGCTTGCAAGTCTTTTTTGCTGGTGATAATTTCAGCAGGGGTTGGCAGATCAGGTGCGGGTATCGATTGGGTTAATTGTTTAACTGATAGCTCGGGATTTTTTAGCAAACGAATAGCCGCGCGTACCACTTCGTTGAGATTATGTGGCGGAATGTCTGTTGCCATACCGACTGCGATACCTGTTGTGCCGTTTAATAGTATGTTAGGTAGGCGGGCAGGTAGGGTAGTTGGCTCTTGCATCGTGCCATCAAAGTTATCCTGCCAATCGACCGTACCTTGACCCAATTCTGCGAGCAACGTATTGGCATAAGCAGACATTTTGGCTTCGGTATAACGCATCGCCGCAAATGATTTTGGATCATCTGGGCTACCCCAGTTACCTTGGCCCGTGATGAGCGGATAGCGATAGCTGAACGGCTGCGCCATCAGTACCATGGCCTCATAACAAGCACTATCACCATGCGGATGGTATTTACCCAATACATCACCAACGGTACGCGCAGATTTTTTCGCCTTTGCCGTTGATTTTAGCCCCAGCTCACTCATGGCGTAAACAATGCGGCGCTGTACAGGCTTTAGACCGTCAGCGATATTTGGCAGCGCCCGATCCATGATGACGTACATCGCATAGTTGAGATAGGCCTGCTCAGTGAACTCTGCGACTGAGCGAGTATCCATCGGTTCATTGGGAATAATAGGGTCAATCGTATGATCAATAACATCGGACATAAAATAGGGTTCACTTATCAGTTTTAATAGGTATAAATAATTGGTGCAAGCGTACAAATAGGATAGCGCTATCGTAAAGGATATTGGCAAAATTAAAAAGGCATAAGTCAGAATAGACGACAGGTCGTGACGTGCTAAATAATGATAAAGAGAGTACACGGCGTAACTTTGTGACCTTAAAAGAGCTTGCTACTGCCCTTGATAGTAAAGGTAAAAAATAATTAATGATAAAACACTATAAAGAGTATTAATGAATAAATGTTTGCTAATAAATCGCTGAAAGATTATCGATTATTGCTATTAAGGTTTTGATAACTATGACATTATTGACCGTCAAGACAGTTTACGAACTCAAGTAGCAATCTTTTATATTGAGTAGTCTGTATAAAGTGTGTATGTTAATGAACAGAGGGCTATTTACCGCTATATTGTTTGCTCATCACCATATGATTACCTCACAACCAAGCTTGCTATTACGATGACAAGCCTGCGCTCTGAGTTTTTATATTTTTATCACACTGTGATTCGCATGGGTTGACGGTAGCGTACTATTACTAGGAGAGAAAAGATTATGGAAAATCACAGTAACCTAATTCGTCGTAACGATAAAGTATGGGTCAAAACTTACGAAAAGCTTGGTATACAATACGACATTGATATGCCAGCCGCTAATACTTCTTTAATTGATATATTTGAGCAGAATTTTACGAAGCACGCTGGCAAGACAGCGTTTGTCTGTATGGATGCAAAACTCTCCTACGAAGATTTAGATCGTTATAGCAAACAAATTGCTGCCTACTTGCAATCACTTGGGTTAAAAAAAGGCGATAAAGTCGGCGTCATGATGCCAAATATTTTGCAGCTACCGGTTGCCGTATTGGGTGTGCTGCGTGCTGGCATGACCTTGGTTAACGTTAACCCGCTTTACACCTCAAAAGAGCTTGAGCATCAACTAACAGACTCTGACACTAAAGCATTATTTATTTTAGAAAACTTCGCCAAAACGTATGAAGACATTGGTAAAGACTTGGTTGACCATGTCGTCGTGACGTCGATGGGTGATTTGATGAGTCCATTAAAAGGCTTTATCGTTAATATGGTCGTGCGTCACGTGAAGAAGCTTGTACCTGACTATAACCTTAAAACCAGCACCAACTTCAAAACGGCGCTGAATCGCTTCTCAGCCAAAAATTACAAACGTCCAGATAACATCTGCCTTGATGATATTGCTGTTTTGCAATATACCGGCGGTACCACAGGTGTTGCTAAAGGGGCGATGCTCACGCATGGTAATTTAGTCGCCAACCTGATTCAATGTGATACCTATCTTGGCGATGCTTTTGATAAGTTTGAAGGTATGGATGAGCAGCCAGTTATCATGACCGCCTTGCCGCTATATCATATCTTCTCATTTACCGTTTGCGGCATGTTTGGCTTATATCGCGGCTGTATCGGGTTACTGGTACCAAATCCACGTGATGGCGCAAGCTTAATCAAAGCTTATAAAGATTATCCACCAGCGTTTTTCCCAGCGGTCAATACGCTGTTTAATGCGTTGGCAAATAGCGATCCATTCAAAGCCTTAGATCATAGCAAGCTTGAAATGTCGATGGGCGGTGGCATGGCAGTATTAAAAGACACCGCTGACAAATGGCAAAAAATTACTGGTAATGTGATCGTACAAGGCTATGGTCTGTCAGAGACTTCACCTGTGGCGTCAGCAAACCCAGAAGGTACGGGCGAATTCTCAGGCAATATTGGTCTGCCGATGCCAGCGACAGACATGGCTATCTTGGATGAAGAAGGCAATGAGGTCGCACTGGGTGAGCGCGGCGAGATTTGTGTTCGTGGTCCACAGGTTATGAAAGGCTACTGGAAACGTGATGATGCTACCGCTGAAGTCATGACCTCTGACGGTTATTTCCGTACGGGTGATATCGGCGTGATGGATGAAGAAGGCTACTTTAAAATCGTTGATCGTAAAAAGAATATGATTTTGGTATCTGGCTTTAACGTCTATCCAAACGAAGTCGAAGATGTGATGTCAGGTCATCCAAAGATTTTGGAGTGCGGTGTCATTGGTATCGAAGATGAAAAGAGCGGCGAAGTGCCAAAGATTTATGTCGTGCGTAGTGATGACAGTTTGACTAAAGAAGAAGTGCTTGCTTATAGCAAAGAGAATTTAACTGGTTATAAGCGTCCTCGTTATGTTGAGTTCATCGATGAATTACCAAAATCAAATGTCGGTAAGATTTTGCACAAAGATTTGCGCGTGCTGGAAGAAAAGAACCACGGTTAATCAACTAGCCTTCAGCGCCAGAGTATTTTTATGAGTGTCTGCTACTGTTTGTTAGGCACTCGTAAAGTCATCATGATAAGTCACCACGATACTAATGATAAAAACTAAAGCTACAAACTAACGCTACGAATTAAATCTGCAAGAAACTATCAGGATGCTAAGTTGTCGTGATAGTGGTGGTTGTGATACTGGGTGTCGTGATCCAAAAATGGTAAGGTTGCTGGTATGCTGCCTTATCATTTTTTGTATTTATTGCTTTTTTTGTCGCTATGACCCAGTCAGGTAGAGATAGAGAATTTTTAGCAAAACTGCTATAGTGCTTACCGACATATTTGTCTATTTATCGACGAGATGACGTTAGTTTTGCGCTATATCTCTGATAAAACTATCAGGAATAATGTGGTTTTTAATTCGGCAATGCCGAGTTATTGTGCTATTTATCAAGGACTTAACGTTGCGCTTTGATTGACAAAGCTTGTGAATGACAAACCTTTTTTGTTACCACGTTTTTTATTCACAAGCTTCTGCTGTCATTGATCAATCACAAAAAATAATGGTGTTTTCATTAGATTATTCTACGTTTTTAACGGTAACATTTAGGGAAAATTATGACCGACAGTATCAATAAAGAGACCACAAACGATAATGCTGCAATGAATAATAAAGACAGCGTATTTCCTACTATGCCGACGATAGATAGTGACAGCCCCTGGTTGAAAACTTATGAGCGTTATGGCATTGATGCGACTATCGATATGCCTGATGACAATACCTCTTTACTTGATGTGTTTGAGCGTAACTTTAGCCGTTATGGGAAAAAAACGGCCTATATTTGTATGGGTGCATCGATCAGCTTTAAGGAATTGGATTTATACAGTCGCCAAATTGCCAGTTACTTACAATCATTAGGCTTGGTAACAGGTGATAAAGTTGGGGTGATGATGCCCAACCTCCTGCAATATCCAGTGGTTGCTTTGGGGATCATCCGTGCAGGTATGGTGTTGGTCAACGTCAACCCTCTATATACCAGCCGAGAGTTATCGCATCAGCTGCATGATAGTGGCACCAAAGCCCTGTTTATCGTAGAGAACTTTGCGAACACCTATCAAGAGGCAGAAGACAAAGGTCAGGTTGAGCATGTCATCGTTTGTAAGATTGGCGATATGCTAGGAACAGTGAAAGGAGCCGTTGTTAACCTCGTTGCGCGCCATGTCAAAAAAATGATTCCGGCTTATAGCCTGCCACACAGCGTGAGTTTTAAGCACGCTTTAAATGCAGTATCAGCCAGCAAATATAAGCGCCCTGATTTGAATTTAAGCGACGTGGCATTATTGCAATATACGGGCGGTACGACAGGGGTTGCCAAAGGTGCAATGCTGTCCCACGGTAACTTAGTTGCCAATATGCTACAGATTAGTGCATTGATGGACAGTGCATTTGATGATGATGTTGATGCCAATGATGTCATCCTGACGGCACTACCGCTATATCATGTATTCTCATTTATGGTCTGCGGCATGTATGGCATGTACCGAGGTTATGCAGGCTTGCTTATCCCAAACCCTCGTGATCTTGATGGTCTAATTAAAGAGATGGCCAAATACAAGCCCGCCTTTATCCCTGCGGTGAATACTTTGTTTAACGGTCTAGTACACAAAGACGGTTTTGCAGACTTAGATTTCTCTAACCTAAAAGCGTCTATCGGTGGCGGTATGTCTGTCTTGCCAAGCGTGGCAAAAGAGTGGCATAAAATCACTGGTCTGCCTATCGTGGAAGGTTATGGTTTGTCAGAAACCTCACCAGTGGCTGCTTTTAACCCGATGACCATTGCTGAGTTCACGGGTAAAATTGGTATCCCTGCCTCTAGCACCGATATAATACTAATCGATGATGATGAAAATGAAGTCGCATTGGGTGATCGCGGCGAGATTTGTGTCAAAGGCCCGCAGGTGATGATAGGTTATCAAAATCGTCCAGAGGAAACAGCTGAAACGTTTACTGCCAATGGCTTTCTAAAAACTGGCGATATCGGTATCATGGACGAAAAAGGCTTTATCAAAATCGTAGACCGCAAAAAAGACATGATTTTGGTCTCTGGTTTTAATGTTTATCCTAACGAAATTGAAGAAGCCATGAGCGAGCATCCAGCTGTGGTAGAATGCGGCGCTATCGGTATTCCAAACGATGACCGCGGTGAAGAGCCAAAGTTATTTGTGGTCAAAAAAGGCGATGTGACTGAGCAAGAGTTGCTTGATTTTGGCAAAAAGCAACTGACGGGTTACAAGCGTCCGCGTCACATACAGTTCGTCGATGAATTACCAAAATCAAACGTGGGTAAAATCCTGCGTAAAGAATTGCGTAAGATGGAAGGGTTAGAATAAAGTTGGTGCTATTTCTTTGTTAAGCCAATGACTGGCTAAAGTAGCGGCGCAATAGCTCGAACGAATCTTGCTATTGCGCCGCTGCCACGTTAGGATATCTCAATATTTACGTCTGATATGGCATCCAATCATTATTTATTTTAGCTTATTAATAGTTTGCTAGATAAATGATGGTTAGCCACATAATGACAGACACCCCATTTTATGACACCGCCTTTAAAACATTGTACTAGGGATTTTTATGCGTATTGACAATCGTGAGCTTGACCAACTTCGCTCGATCAGCTTTGAGCGCCATTATACTAAGCATGCCGAAGGGTCAGTGTTAGTCAGCTTTGGTGATACCAAAGTACTATGTACTGCTAGCGTCGAGTCTGGCGTACCTCGCTGGTTGAAAGGTAAAGGCAAAGGCTGGATCACTGCTGAATATGGTATGTTGCCACGCGCGACCAATACCCGTAACCAACGTGAAGCGGCACGCGGTAAACAATCAGGTCGTACCCAAGAAATCCAGCGTTTGATTGGTCGTAGCTTACGAGCGATGATTGACTTGAGTAAGCTGGGTGAAAATACCATTTATCTTGATTGTGATGTTTTGCAAGCCGATGGCGGTACTCGTACTGCTAGTGTGACGGGGGCTGCTATTGCGCTTATCGATGCATTAGAGAGTATCCAAAAAAGCAAAAAACTCAAGGCAGATCCACTGATTGGTTTGGTCGCTGCGGTCTCTGTTGGTATGAAAGACGGCAAAGCGTATCTAGATCTAAACTACGAAGAAGATGCCAGCTGTGATACCGATTTGAATGTGGTTATGACCCAAAAAGGCGAATTTATTGAGCTACAAGGAACAGCGGAAGAAAAGCCATTTACCCGCGCTCAAGCCGACGATATGCTGATTCTTGCCGAAAAAGGTATCGCTGAGCTGATTGCCATGCAAAAAACAGCCTTAGGTTGGTAGTCCCATTGATGACTACTTGCTCATCGTATTTTCATTAAACTTTTACTTTCTTATTACTCTGTAACAGGTAGTCATGCATGCTCAAGCTGACCGACGATGGTGCCAAAATCACGCTACAAGATCAGCCCAAAACGACTGATGATGGCATGTTTTGGTTTGGCTCAGCATTATTGGTTGGGGCAGTGGCGGTTGCTTTGGCAATGAGTCTGCTGCCTGAGCGCTTGGCTATAGGGGCATTGGCGCTACTGATTATTGGTAGCTTTATATTTAATCGAAAACGCCAACAACAGAAAAAAGCCATGGCTGGTGTCATCAGCAGCGGCATCTTGTGGCTGCATGCGGGTGAGCTGGTGCATGACAGTCAAGGTAAGCGTCAGCATATTCAGTTAACCGACGGTGATAAAGTCATGCTTATTGGTGAGCAATTACAGATTGTTGATTGTGATGGTATACGCAAATACCATATTAGCGGCTTTGATAGTATCCAAGAGGCAACCGCTGCCAAAGCTATTTTGCAAGGTCAAGCATTGGGCAAGCGCCATGTGAATATCAAGATGGGTGATAATACGCCCTAGCATTAAAAATCTAGCATGGTATTTAGATATCATAATATGTAATGACGTAACGCAATCACTTGAACCTCACCGAATATCTGAAATACTCAGCGAGTTACTTTATTTTGTGGCTTTAATTTATTAAGGTAGCTTCTCTATAAGAATAGATTCTTTCGTTTTTTTGTTGAAAATGAATTCTCGCTTATCGCCTACAAAGTGTAATTCATCCTTATAGCCGTAATCGAGCGGCTCGTCTTCAAAGTCTATAGGCATGATGATTTCTCCTTTAGCGTCAATTAATCCCCATTTTTCTTCTGACTGAACGACAATGCTGTCATTATTTAATGCTGTGATTTTAGAGAACCGCTTATCAGGATGAAGGCGCTTGCCTTGAGCATCATATAGGCGCCAGTCTCCTGGGTCAGAAAACCCTACCATTGTGGTCGTCATACTATCTGTCGTTGCACTATCAAATATACTAAACTCTTTTATATCATGGTATTTGATAGGCACTATGGTCTTATTGGTGGAACTTATCATACCCCATGCGTTTGGTTTTGCCGCAAAGTAGGTCTGCGCCCCAATTTGCATCAGTCTATTGTACATGGGCGGTATCAGCACGTTGCCTTTCACATCTATCATGCCAGTCTTATCGTTTTTACTGACCCTATAGCGATTAGGATTATTATAAGTAATCCTGTCAAAGGGTAGCGGTAAAACCTTACGACCTTGTTTATCAATAAACCAGTTTTTATTGTCTATTTTGACAACCGCAATACCGTCATGAAATGCTTGTGCACGCTTATAAATGTTTTTAATGACCAGCGTTCCAGCAGTATTTATATATCCCCATTTGCCGTCTTTTTGAACTGCTGATAGGCCATCACTAAATGGAGATATATCTTCATATACGATAGGAGTCATGAGCTGTTCTTCTTTATTAGCCAAACCTTGTAGATTATCACGTGCCACTAAAAATAGCCCATTGAGTGAGACGCCTTCATAATCATAGTCATCAGACAAATATATCTTCCCAGACGAATCAATGACTCCTTGATTGTGGCCTTTTGCGATAGAGCCATAGCCATTTGCATAACAGCAAATTAGCATATCATATTCAGGAGGTATCAGGATGCTGCCGTGGCGATCGATAAGCCCGTACTTGTCCTCTTTCCTGATCGTTCGAACACCTGATTCATCATCTGGATATCCCAATTTATCGTATTCTACTGCTAAAATTATTTCGCCAGCACCATTAATGAGACCGTATTTTTTGTTTTTTTCAACCACTCTCAAATCTTGTTCATCGGCGGTACTAATATCAGCGTATTCAACTGGAGCGATAAGTTGACCCGCGGAGTTGGCAAGGCCGTAAAGATTGTCGTTTTTTAATTCGTATTTTTTATCGTCAAAAACGGAGATGTTATTGTAGTTGGCTGACGATACAATCTTACCTTCGTTATTAATAAAGCCAACCTTGCCATCCTTTTTGAATGTTTCTATTCCAACCTCATCGGGATAGAAGCTAGGTAGTTGGTCGAACTCAAAGGGATGTAGAATATTGCCTTTTAAATCTATGAGCCCCCATTTGTCCTCCTTCTTTGCTTTTAGCATCATAGGACGATGCGAAAACGTTTTAATCTCTTGATACTCAATTGGGCTCAGTAGATTTCCTAGTTCGTTGGTTAGACCATATCGGTTACCTATAGCAACTTTGCCGTAATAAGGCTCTCTACAACAAAATAATCGGTCGTATTTTGCAGGTAAGACAATATGACCTTTTTCGTCAATTAACCCTTTTTTCTCCTGTTTTGAAATCAAAGCTCGATTGTGATTGTGGTCATTATCTAGACTGTCAACCCAATCATACTCCAAGGGCAATACGATGTTTCCAAGAGGATTAGCCACTCCATACTTTCCGTCTTGATTTAGACGAAAGTAGTGATTGTCATAGAGCGTAATGCCATCATAAACGGTCGGTAAAATCTGTTTTCCTTGTTTGTTGATGATACCTTTTTTACTGCCACTAGCCACCCCCAATAGCGTGTCATTAATATCAATAAAATTGTCGAACGCATAGTCTGTTAACAGCGCCCCTTTTTCATTGACTAAAGCCCATAAGGTGTTATCAAGCGTTGCCACCGTTAATTTATCTTCGCGTAAACAGCCTACGTAGGTAGCACCATTCACTGACGGTTTGACGCACTCTTCATTGGCATGAACCATAGAAGTGGGTATAAAAATACAAACAATAATCAGTTTTTTAATCGATAACACGCTATTTCCTAAGTTTTTTATCGTTTGGGTGAATAATAACTCAACTAAATTTTAATAGTAAGGCGGTCTTAAGGTTTTCTTATAATGCATTTGGGTTTGAAAATGTATTCACAAAGCTTGCAGACGCCTAGCGAAATAGTTTATAAGTAAGCCTGCAATGTTCGATTGTCATTTATGCGATGATTTATATTTTATTGGCAAGGAGTTAGCCCATGTCGTGTTTGCCCATATCGTTGGTTTCAGCGTCGTGTAGCTTATTTTTATTATCTTTTGGCGTCGTCAGTCAAGCTCAGGCAGATAGTATGAGCGCACTCATTGCCCAAAAGTCCGTCCAGTCTGATTATGCTTCACCTTCATACTCAGCGGTGCCCTCTGCGAAAGTCAGTACACGTTCTACCATTCAACGTGCAAGAACCTATCGCTCAAATTCTGCCAGTACTCCACCAGTGATTCAGACATCCTATCGTTATCCTGAAGTAGCGCGTCAAGCGCCAGCAGTGATGCCCGCTTTTTTATCGGGTAATTATGATAATGTCGATAGCGAGTATTTACCGTTACTGAGCAGTGCGGAGATGCAGAGTAGTTTGGCCGCCCGTGAAGTGGTTAGCACCGCCCGCAAGATGGCGCTGAACGAGCGTGCGATCATTCAAGGTGGCTGCTGGGACTATCTCAATGCCGTGTTTAAACGCGCTGGGGTGACACGCGATACCATTCATAAAGGTACTTATGGTCAAGGTCCGTATGCCAATAGTGGCGAGATTGAAGTTGGGGATTGGCTCTATTATATCAATCATGGCTACAATGGCGTCGAGCATAGTGGACTGTTTGTCGGCTGGGTTGATGAGCGCGCAAAGCAAGCGCTGATCCTCAGCTATGCGGGCGAAAACCGCCGCGAACCTGCGCGTTATCGTGTTTATGATTTGAGTAATGTCTATCAAATCATGCGCCCTACCTAGTGTTTAAGGTGTCATATTTATGATGTCCTAAAAAAAGCGTCCGTTACTTATTAAAGTAACGGACGCTTTTAGTTTAGAGGTGTTCAGATCTAAAAATCAGTGATGGGCATATTTACTGAATTTCAGAAGGGCTTTACTACTACTAAGATGACGATAATGACCAATGCAAACACTGGTACTTCGTTAAACCAGCGCCAAAATTTATGCGTCTTATAATGCGGATTATCCATTAGCTTTTTACGATAAAGTCCACAAACACCGTGATAGCCAGAGAGTAGCACCACTAATAATAGCTTGACGTGTAACCAGCCTTGGGTTTTATACACCTCCCAACCTAGCCCCAACATCCATAGACCGAAGATCCATGTTGCTATCATCGACGGCGTCATAATACCGCGATAGAGCTTGCGCTCCATAATAGCAAAGCGTTCGTGGCTGATTCTGTCGTCACTCATCGCATGATAGACAAATAAGCGTGGCAAATAAAATATCGCAGCAAACCAGCAGACCATCGATATAATATGCGCCGCTTTAATCCAATTGAAATAATCTGCCATCACATTCTCTCTTACGATTTAATATTTTATCATCAATAATGTCGGCAAGCTTAGCGCAGATTATCCAATAATGGTAGCGATAAAAAACGCTACTCTGCCATCACCACTTGCGATTGATGACCACTCATCGCATCCATCACAGGCAATACTTTGGGTGCTCTTGGCGCGGCAAATTGCTTTGTTAGACCAAGCTCACGCATGAGTCTGTCATCGCCTGATTGGCTTGCATTGCCAGTAGTCAGCAGTTTATCGCCATAAAAGAATGAGTTGGCACCTGCCATAAAGGCCAAGGCTTGTTCAGAGTCGGACAAGCTTTCGCGGCCAGCAGACAAACGCACATAGCTGGTCGGGCAGCAAATACGTGCTACGGCAATAGTACGAATCCATTCAATCACTGACAGTTGACCTTCTGCCAATACTTTGTCGCCAATTGGTGTGCCTTTAATGGGCACAAGCAAGTTGACCGGAATTGACTCTGGTGCTTTGGGCATTTTTAGCAGCTCATGTACCCAATCGATACGGTCGTCACGGCTTTCACCCATACCGACGATATTGCCACTACAGACATTGATACCTGAGTTGCGCACATTGTCTATCGTATCTAAGCGTTCGTCATAGCTGCGTGTGCTGACAACTTGCTCATAATAACTGCGAGAGGTATCTAGGTTATGATTATAGTAGTCTAATCCAGCATCCGCCAGTTGAGTCGCTTGATTGGTATCTAGCATACCAAGGGTCATACAGGTTTCAAGTCCCAAGGCCTTGACTTCTTTAATCAGCTCAACCACATAGGGCATGTCTTTGGCGCTTGGATGTTTCCATGCTGCACCCATACAAAAGCGTGACGAGCCACTGGCTTTGGCACGTTTGGCCGCAGCAACAACTTTATCGACCTCTATGCGCTTCTCTGCTTGTAATTTAGTCGTGTCGCGGTGGTGACCTGACTGTGAGCAATAGCCACAATCTTCGGGGCAGTTACCTGTTTTGATCGACAACAAAGTACTGATTTGTACTTCATTGGCAGTGAAGTGCGCCCGATGTATCGTTTGCGCTTGCAACAACAAATCCATTAAAGGCAAATCAAACAGTTCGGCGATTTCTTCGCGGTTATGCTTACGGGTCATTTGTTGGCTGGCGGTGGCATCCGTTGTTAAGTTGTTTAAAAAGTCATTGTTCAAGCCGCTGTGGCTGTTATTTTTATTATTGAACGTGTCAGTGGGGCTACTGGCATTAGGCTCTGAGATGTTAAGTAATCCTGCCATCATATAATTCCTTTTATAATAGTTTTTGAAACAATCATTTTGAAGAGAATAGTGGTTAAAAGAGTTGTGTATAAAGCCATAAAATTTTAGATAATAAAAAAGGCTGCGATATAGTATACCGCGACCTTTTTAGAAAATCAGAACACTGCGAAAGAGTAAAGTATCTGAGCGCTAAATAATCGTGATCTGTTTTCTTCATTTACGTCGATCTATTTACGTTATGATTTACCAAGTTTATGCTTAGCAACCCCAATCCAATGGTTGGCAAGTTTTTGTGCTTTATAAGCATAAGGCTTGGCTTTTTGGATATAAGGTTTACATTCTTCTGGAACAGCTGGCACGATATGCTTAGCAAGCTTATTGAACCACATCATTAGGCTGTAATCGCCTTCGATGCTGAGGTTGCCTTCTTGTACAGCAGTCATAAAGGCAGGAAGATTGCCTTTGGTCAAAAGCTTAACACCTGTCATCGAATCCTTGAAATTGATGGTGAGGTCTGCTTTTTCAGCATGACCACTGTATTGGCTGAAGCTACCATTATCAAAGACAAAATAACGGGCGATATCCGCTTCAGTGCTGGCAAGCTCAATCGTAACATTGCGATCAGCGAATAGTGCTTTCACATCTTCGTTATCACTATCAGCAAGCATGGACAAACGATAGCCAATCACAGCCAATAGCACATCTAACGGATCAGATTTAATATCTAATACAGGAACAGTAAACATAATCGAACTCCTAAAGAATGAGACGCAAAATAATGCGTACTTTATAACAATTTTTGTGACAAATATATAACTAGATTATAAACGATAGAGAGGTTGCTATTCTTTAGGAGTTACGTAGAGAGCGTTAAGTATCTTGTAACATCCAATGACCTCATCTTGATTAAAACCAGTTGTTAATATTTATAAAAATGACAGTAGAAAAGAGAATAGCAACGAAAATGAATGCTCGCACTACCTATGCTAGATTGAGCGAATGTGATGGCAGGTTAATCGTAATCTTTGGACGAGATACAGTCGGATAAAGATAATGTAATACAGGCTATATAAAAGGCAAGTGAAAGTACTGCAAACAGAAAATGAGCCAACCTAACAGCGTCGCTCGTTGATATAAGTGCGACTATATCAGTGGAAGCGCGGTTGGTAGTCGTCATCATAAACAGGCGTATGCTCGATATAGCGTGCCGCTTGCAATTGACGCTGCTGCTGAACGGATTGACTGACATCCTCGTAACGTAGTGCCCGATACAGCACCCAGCCCGCTAAAGGCAACCAACTGATACCCATGGCGATGATATAGCTGTGCCATTCTGACAGCTCTGATAGCATGGGACGACCCGCCACAATGCTTTGAATCGCCTCAACCGCTAGCCAATATGCCATACCACCAAATAGATACCAGAGCAGCCAGCGCTGTGAGGATAAGGCAAGCGCTAAAATCAAGCCTGCCAGCAAGCTATAACCAAGCAGTGCCGCCGTGCTCCACGTTTCTATACCAATAACTGAAAATATAGTCAGTAACATCATTCATCTCGCTATTCATAAGGTGAATTCCAATAGGGTCATTATGAAAGTTTGGGGAACAAAGCTAAAGAGGGGATAGGCGACTTTGCGACAACCGTTGACGTTTGGTTTTTTAGCACATTTTGATGGTTTTGTATGGCAAGGTTTAAGCATAAGCGCCGCAAGGATGGGCGCTTATTATTAAGAGTGTATAGGAGGGTTTTTGGGTTTTAAAAAGAGACTGATGCAGGTTTAAGGTAGGGTTAAGCGCGATTGCTACGAGTGCCCCACCAAGACAATAGTGAGACTAAAATCGCGCCTAGCAGCATCAGTCCTACAGTGGTTAGCCAATGTGGACCAGTAGGATATTGCCATGGCATCACGTTGTTGATCGCGTCACTATTAAGCGTGCCTAAAGCATCTACTTTCCATGGCCATACTTTCACAAGCGAGCCTGCGATAAAACCTGTGAGCAAGGCCAAAGTTGCCTGATAGTAGCGAGACAATAGCCATTTAAGTGCGCGAGTAAATAATAACAATCCCGTTGCCATACCCGCAATGACCGTGAAGATTATCGTAAAGTTAAGGCTATGTACGGCTTCTAATACTGCGTCATAAGCACCTAATAGTAATAAGATAAAAGACCCAGATATGCCGGGCAGTATCATGGCACAAATAGCGACTGCGCCAGCAAAAAACAAATAAGGCAAGCTTGGTGTGGTCGTGAGTAATGGTAAGCTGCTAATGACCACAGCGGCAACAAGACCAGTCACGAATAGTGCTGCCCGCCCTATATTCCAACGCTGAATCTCACTCAATAATATAAATACCGTTGCGACAACCAGTCCAAAAAAGAACGACCAAATAAATAACGGTTGATTATCTAATAGGTGTTTGATAATACCGGCTAAAGTAGCAAAACTGGTGGCGATTCCCAATAACAAAAATAACAAAAAAGTGGCATCAACTTGTCGCCACACCGCAACCAAACCTTTGATTCCACCTTCCTGTCGAAATATCTGCCAGAGATTGGGGCCGATGCTACTCAGGGCGTTAATCAAGCGCTCATAAATACCAGCAATCAGCGCAATGGTGCCACCAGAGACACCCGGTACGATATCCGCTGCTCCCATCGCCATTCCTCTGATATAAACCCCAAATAGTTGCTTTGGACTATTGGAGGATGCAGCAGTGCTGCTCTTATCCAGTGGTTGTGGCGCTGACGGCTCATTTTGCCGCGGTGATGGTGATGCCGTCATGGACAATCCTTTTTTATTTAAAAACACAGTGAAAGTTAATGCGATGCCGCTAAGTATGCTAGGACAGTGATGCGAAAATTGAATGTCGCAATGTAATAAGACATAAAAGCCAGATTAATGTTAAAAACACTAACCTAGCTCCATGGTATGGTATTGCAAGTGTAGTCGTTACTCAGCAGGCGCAAGTGCTGGATAACCAAGGGCATAAAGTATGCCTTCAAGCCCTGTGACATTGATGGCGGCATCAGCACGTGCTTGCACAATGGGCTTGGCGTGATAGGCGACGCCTAGGTCTGCAATGGCCATCATCGGTAAATCATTGGCACCGTCACCGATACAGACCACTTGTGACATTTCGATGCCTAAACGTTCAGCAGTATGCTCAACGATAGACGCTTTTTTGGCACCATTGACGATGGGCAACTGTACGTGACCAGTGACTTCCCCTTCGTCGATATCTAAGGCGTTGGCGTGAACTTCGTCAATGCCTAATTGCTCAGCGATATAGCGCGCAAAGTAGGTAAAGCCGCCTGATACCAGTACGGTATGGTAGCCCAAAGCCTTTAGTGCACTGATGGTAGTTCGAGCACCCATTGATAGCGTTAGGCGGCTGCAGATATCATCTAGTACATCGGTCGAGATGCCTTTTAGTAACGCCACACGCTGGGCAAAAGACTCATCAAAATCCATCTCACCGCGCATTGCCGCTTCCGTAATGGCTTCGACTTCTTCGCCGATGCCCGCTGTTTTTGCCAACTCAACGATAACTTCTTGCTCGATTAAGGTGGAATCCATATCAAAGCAGGCAAGTTTGTGGGTACGTAGCATATGACCGACTGATAAAATATGGCAATCGACAATATCCAAGCGTTCAGTACTGCTCGCTTGATGACTATCGTTATAAGCTTCGGTCAAGTCATGACGCAAGCGCGTGGTCAGCTGATCATCAATGATGTGAGCTGCTGCGGTCTTTTTGCCAGGATGCATGAGCGTATCAGTGACTGGTACCAACAAATAGCGGAACACTTGTGCTTGAGTAAAAGGCAAGCGCTGTGCGTTTGCTGCCGTTGGCTCTGTATCAGAAACGGTAATATTGACAAAACTGGCATCAGTATCTTCAGCGACGGTGACCAAATGCCAGCTTGGCTGTTCATCGACCCATGATTGCACATACTGGTGGATATCAAGCGTCGATATTTTGGTCGGTAGCACAACAATAAGAGCAAAAACTGGCAGGGACTGTAGCGCATCAAAATCTTGTAAGTTCGTGTTATCTGGTAACAGTGACGCAATAGAGTCAACGGCTTGTTGCCATGCTTTGCTGTCTTTTGGTAACGAGTAAGATGTATTGTGTGGCATGGCTCAATGGTCCCTTGTATGCTCATATAAGATTGGGAATAATAGCAGCTTTACTCAGCAGCGCCTATAGATGACGCGCAAAGTATCACCGTCGATTAAAGATGGCAGCGATCGTTGAAAAATCATTTGAAATTGAATGTGATTATTATGATAAATTTATAAATCTACTAACGCTATAAGACTTATTATGGTGATATAGTAGATAAGATAAGCGGACTGTATTCATGATGATATTCACAACAATGATCGCAGTCGCCGCTTACCAAATGTGCAGTAGATTATCCTGAGTATTAGTATTTGAGACAGCAGTTTTTAAGTAACCAAATCTTGTTGTAAATGCTATTTTAGGCAACAACAGAGGTGTTGGGTTATGGTACTTAAATTTAATACATACTTGTTAAGATACGCACTATTATAGTTTTTTTAAATTCGCCAAAAAATGAGGGATAGCCTTGTTTTTTTAATTTCTCTTATCCAAAAAAGTTTACCATATCATGACGTATTTAGCGCCGCGGCAAGGGTTGTTTGCCATTATTCTTCTGGTTAGTTTTTGTTTGCAGACGTTGTTATTGGTCATCAGCACCGATCAACAGCTGAGCAAAAGTCGTGCGTTAAAAGGCGAGCAGATGGTCGCCCAGCTGATTGATGAAGCAAGGTTATCTTTAGAAAATAAAGACCGTGTCAGCTTAAGTGTCATTGCCAATCGCTATACCAGCGAGCAAGACGTGACGCGCATATTGATTAAAGACAATAACGACGACATCTTGGTGCCTGTTGGCAATGCGCCCATGCAGCAAGGTGATACCATTCGTCAGATTGCTACCAATGGCGATTCGGTGATTGGCAGTGTGTCGTTGACGTTAAAAGATATTAGCAAAGGCGAGATTATCGCTATGCAATGGCCGTTCGTCATCGGTACGATGCTGCTGCATTTGTTGCTTTGGCTGGTTTATGGTTACCTTGCCCGTCCAACCAAAGAGCAAATTAACGCGCTTAGCCGCGATATTCAAGATTTGCATCGTGAGCAGTATATGCAAATCGATCAGCGCAGTTATGATCGGGAGTTTGAACGCCGTGCCACGGATACGGATAGAGAAACTTCGGAGCATTCTGTAGAGAGTGCAACGGACAGTCAGCCAACCAATGCACACAAATTGGATGTACATAGTGAAGTAAACCAGTACTTAAGAACGCAACAGAATCAAGCGGCGACTGATACCACTGGCTCTGATAGTCAGCCTATCGATAGTACGACTGAAGAGCGAGCGGAGCATGATGCAGCAAATGGTGCTGCCCAAGATGAGATAAGCCGTGCTCCTAAATCTGGTAGCGCCTCTCGGTTGTCTGCCACCCGCTCATTTGACAGTGTGAGAGTGCAGATTGTGTTCCATGACGAGTTCAATATGCTTGAGCGTCTGGCACCGGCTCAGCGTTTACCTTATTTGGCATTATGTACGCAGCTATTAAACCAAGCGGTGACCGAGTTACTTAAGCAGCCATTGTTGTTGGGTGTCAGCGCGATGAACGAGCCGCGTTTCGATGACACGGGTGCTAGTGTGTTGTTAAAGGCGGACAATAGCCATGCCAAAGTGGCGTTAGCAGGCGTGATGCTGGGCAAGCTGTATTTGATGCTCAACAAAATCATCCATGACAAGCACATTGAGCTAAGCCGCTTTGCCCTTCCTGCTAAAGCAGGTGTCAGCGATGATGCACAGGCGCAAGCAATGACACAATTATTACACAGCGTCGGCAAAAAAGAGCAAATGCTGATTTTGTTACCCAATGCAGGTCTTAAGCAAATCAGCCACCATGTGCAGGTACAGAGTATCATGCGCCCAACCACTGTTTATGAGCGTGAATGTGCGGTGTTCGATGGTGGTAATGATTCGATGATCCAACGCTTAGCAGATGTGCGCAATGCGGTATTGATGATTGAAAGCGCAGATGAGTCGGCTATTTAATGCTACTTATATTCGCTGATTACTATACAATTGTCTGAGATATTGTCTCTGTCGTTATCTTTATATAGCCTAAAAATAGGGCGGTAATAATAAAAAGCATTGACAACGTGAAGTAGAGACTTTATAAGGCATATATATATTAATGTATTCTTAATACCCTTGCTAAAAATGATAGGAGTTTGTCATGAGTGACGCTGATATTGACGACGATTTTGATGATGATTTTGTCGACGATGATGATGCAAAGATGGTAGAAGAGGCCGAGACGAGCGTGCGTACGCGCTTAAGTAGTCTTGAGAAGCGTCGACTGATCGATAATTTGCTAGAAGAAAAGCGTTTGGCCAAAGAGCTAAAGGATGATCTAGACGATATAGACAATTTCGATGAAGATGGCGATGATTGGGATGATGACGATCTTTAGTTTTTAAACTTAAGTCATAGCCTAATGTGAAAGTGCTCAGTCATTTAAGCCGACTAAAGCCTTTTAATAACGGCATATTAGCTGACAGTGTAATGCTAATGATATCGCGATCGTTACTTTTTGACGGTTGCTCGCAACCCGCTCTATGCAGTTATTCTTATTTTATAAAGATGGTTTGGGTGCTTTGCCGAAACCATTTTTACCTTCAAATTATCCACTATTCTGCACTTAACCGATCATTTATGGCGACTGCCGCACTCTATCTTTCAAGGACAATTACATCATGAGTAACCAACTAAGCTTCGATGAATTACTAGACTATTTGGACAATCAAGAGAGCCCATTTGTGCTTGATAGTGTCGCCGCGCATGGTTTTTTGACAGCGACAGTTATTGGGCGTCCATTACCGAATTGGCTGGATGCACTGTTTGAAGGTCATGTTAGTGAAATCCCAGAAAACGTCATCGACGGTATTCAGCGCTGGCGCGATTCTATTATCGCTGAGCTAAAAAACGAGACGCCTATTGAGCTACCGTTTGGCGAAGATGCGGGTGATGAAGAAGTGGCTGTTGATTTTTCAGATGAATCAGATATCGTTGCTTGGTCAATTGGCTTTGTCGATGCGATGTATGGCGATGAAGCCAGTGATTGGTTTGAAGATGAAGAGACGGCTGAAGATGTGGCTGTCTTGACCTTACCAATGATTTTGCTAAGCGGTATCGATGATGAAGATCCAGAGCTTGCAGAGATGCGTAAAGATGAAGACAAGCTGGCACAAATGGCCAATAGCATCGAAGGCAATTTGACCGAGTTATTTTTATTGTTCCATACCAACGATTAGCCTTTTTTATCAATATAGGGACAGCGTGGTTTGGTCTATATCCAAGTTGACGCTGTCTATATAACGTCACCGATAAGGTCGTATTATGACTGTGCAACTCTCCAATCTTGAGCATTTGCCCAACTACCAAATCACCGAGCGTTTAGATGTGGTGTACGGCAGTACAGTACGCTCAAAACACGTCGGCAAAGACTTGTTTGCTGGACTAAAAAATATCGTCGGTGGTGAGTTAACGGCTTATACCGAGCTGTTAGAAGAGTCACGCCAAGAGGCGATCGATCGGATGATTGTCAAAGCAGAGGCTTTGGGTGCAGATGCGGTGGTGGGGTTACGTTTTTCGACCTCTAGCATCGCGCAGGGAGCTTCTGAATTGTTTGTCTATGGCACCGCTGTCAAAGCCATACCGATGCCGCAGCAAGTCTACCAAACCCCACCAAGCGACTCTCATCATCAGTCTGGTCAACAGCCAAATCTACAAAATTCTGCACCGACAGCGACCGATGACTTGCCACGTTTCAACCCTTTTGGTTAGCTAACCAAATCTTAAAGCATCGATGCTTTTTTATGATAAGTTTATGACAAGAGACGTGCCATGAATAATTCCCTTACCCAAATGCTTATCAATTACGCACCGTTTATTTTACTATTCGCTGCTGGTTGGTTCTTTGGGTCGCGTCATGAGCGCCAACATCTCGCGCAGTTAAGCATTGCAGAGCAAGAATTAAGCCATATTATGGTCTCAAGCGAGCGCTTTTATGTGCCGAAACTTGTTGCCAATACTGAGGGCGAGCTGGTACTTGGTAGCGTGGTTATTGCCCAAGATTATTTCAAAATGATTATCGCTCGGGTATTGAGTATCTTTGGCAAAAACTTGACCACTTATGAGACCTTACTCGACCGTGCCCGCCGCGAGGCTCTTGTACGTATGCGTACCGAAGCACAAGCCAAAGGCTATAACCATATCTACGGCTTACGTCTAGAAGTCAGCAATATCAATCAATTGGGCAGTATGGTTGAAGCCATCGCTTATGGCACTGCAGTGAACAGCCGTGAGTAACTCTAAAGCGCAATGAATCACTCAGAATTAATGTAATCAATATCTACGATTGAATGCTAGTCATGCGTTTTGATTGTCCCTCATCTATACCGTTTCTTACTTACCTCACCTGTTATTTATAAAGAATAAACCATGCTTCTTCTACAGATTATCGCTGGATTTATAATCTTTTATATCCTCATAAAAGTCGCTAGTTGGTTTGGAAGCCGCGACAATTCGCCAGTTTCTTTGGATTCTTCTTGGGATCAGGATAATCTTGACGATAGCGATGGTAGTGATTCAGGCAGTAGTGATTCAGGCAGTAGTGATTCAGGCAGCAGCGACTCAAGTAGCGGTGATTCAGGTGGTGGTGATTGAAGGCTGCTGTTCAATGATATTTCATCGTTCTCTAAATCCAAAAACCATATTTGACTGATGAGTCGTTGAATAAAGCAAATAAGGGCGACTTTACCCCTATATACTTGCTTTTACCCTGTCTTATTTTTTGCTGTTTTTTTAATTGATTGTCGGTGTTTAACGGCTATTGATTATGAGGATACGCCTTAGCAAGGATTGCTAATCAGGCGTCATTTAATCAGCATACTCGGTCTATAAAATTCATCTATAAAATGAACCTATAAACAGCTCTTATCTACAAGGATGTAGTTATGGAAGGTCTTGCCATAGTCACGTTAGTCAATTCAGTTATCATTCCTATTTGTCTGTTTTTAATCATGATGGGCATGGGGCTGACCCTCGTCACCAACGATTTTAAACGGGTTTTAAAATATCCAAAAGCAGTCGGCATTGGCTTGACCAATCAGTTGATACTGTTACCTATCATTGGCTTTGCGTTAGCCAATATCATGCCATTACGCCCAGAGTATGCCGTCGGGGTTATGCTCCTCGTACTGTGTCCGGGTGGCACTACCTCAAACTTATTTACCTATTTAGCCAAAGGCGATGTGGCGCTGTCGGTGACGATGACCGCGATTGCGAGCGTGATTACCGTCTTTACCATTCCCATTGTGCTGAGCTTTTCATTGATTTATTTTATGGGCAGCGGTAGTGAGTTTGAGTTACCAGTAGTAAAAACGATGCTGACTTTGGTGGTGCTGACGATAGTGCCTATTAGTGTCGGTATGCTGATTAAACGCTATGCACCAACCGTTGCCGATCGCTCACAAGTTTATGTGTCTCGATTTGGGGTGATATTTTTAACGTTTTTAGTGCTATTTTTGGGCTATGTGCAACGCGATATCATTGTCGACGCCTTTATCGCTACGGGTCCCGTATCGGTATTATTAAATCTCTCAACCATGGCGCTCGGTTATTATAGTAGTAAATGGTTCGGTCTCAACTGGTCGCAAAGAACCTCGGTGACGCTAGAAGTCGGTCTACAAAACAGTACCTTGTCGATATTTATGGCATTGACGTTATTATCTAACTACGACATGTCGATGATGCCAGCCATTTATACCTTGGTGATGTTCTTAAGCGCGGGGATTTTGGTGCGTATATTTAGCGCTCAACACGATAAGCTGAGAAAATCTGAAATAGAAAATAGCGTGTTGGCAGCACGTATGCTGTAGATACTGAAATCCCATAACAGGTTTAAATATTGAACCTTGTTATGGGTAATAGGTGAATTATCTATTTATAGCGTTTAGCATTTAGCATTAACCAATCAAAGTCGGCGGGTATTTACACTGCTTCTAGCTTCCGCTTGTTCACTAGCCGTTTGTTCTTTCACTTTTTCAATTTGAAATAAGAAAGTACGGTTTTTGAGTACCGCCACAAACACCACGCCGCCGACGGTATTGCCCACCAATATCACTACTAAAAACAGTAAATAACGCCCCAAGCTGACGGTATTGCCGTATAGCAAAGCAGAAAAAATCTCAATGTTGCCCACGATACTGTGATGCAATCCTAAAAAACCAATACTGCCAGTAATAAGCGTTACCAAAACGATGCGGCTAAGGGTGTCGCGCGCTGAGGTCACAAGCCAAGCGGTGACGCCCATCATCCAACCTGCTAAGATGGCGCTACCAAATATGACCCACCACCTAAACCCTAAAATGTGTTCGGCATAAGTGTCGATGTCGCTCACGCTAAACAGCTGCATATTTAAACCCAACCCTATCATCAATGCGGCAAACAAACAGCCGCCAACGATGTTGCCAGCGATGACAATGCCCCAAAGGCGTAGCAATTTATGCAACGGTTCAATCTTGTTAAGCACAGGTAGGCTTAATAATGAGGTTTGTTCGGTGAATAATAGCGACTGACCAATGACGACGATGATAAAGCCAATTGGGTAAAGTAGGGAGGCGAGCACGATTGCGTATTGGCTTGGTAGTACGCCACTCAACAGCGCAAAAGCTGATAAAATCATAAAGAAGCTAATGCCAATCTCAAGCCCAGCGGTAAAAGCACTGGTAAATAGCGAGCCAAGCGAGCGCTCAAAGGTTTCTTTGGCATCCATCACTTGCTCAACCAAGATACTGGCATAGCTTTTTGCTTGACTCAAGTTATCATCATTGGCGACTTTTTTGATGGTTTCTTTATCTTCTTCGCTCATATCTTCAGAGAAATCTCCGTCTTCTAAACTTTCTGTCGCCTCGGTATCATCTGACATCTCAGTTTTGCTAACGTCTTTATCTTCAGCAGTAGATGATTGATAAACGCTATCATCAATCAAGCGCTTATCGTCTATTTCATTAGCGTCAGATTCATCAGCTTGAGAGTGGCTGCTATTGTTATAGGTGTGCTCGGTATCTTTGGACACGGTCGGCTCGCTGTTTATAAGATCATGATTTTAGGATAAAGACGCCATTTATATGCTAGTGATGTTATAAAATATATCTCATAGCATGACCCATATTTTATAACATCACTAGCACTTATTTTGTGGGATTCTCATTCGATTGAGGGCCTTTATGGGCTTTTGCGCTTATTAATGGGGCAATGCCACTCTGCAAGTCTGATAAATTGCCTTAGCATCTAACAAAATCTGGCCATCTGCGTTAAAATCACTCTATTCATGATTTTCCTAATTTTTATATTCGCTTTAATCACATTCAATCAATAAAAGATAATGCCATTATGAGTAACCACAACCTCACTACATCTATTCAAGCGGCCTTAAGCCAGTTAGAGAATGCGTACAATCCTGCGGAAGTCGAAGCAGGCATGTATCAAGGCTGGGAAGAAAGCGGCTATTTTAAGCCGACGTTTGACAAAGAAGAGTCATTTTCTATCGCACTACCACCGCCGAACGTCACCGGCTCTCTGCATATGGGTCATGGATTTAACAACGCGATTATGGATGCGCTCACGCGTTATCATCGCATGGATGGTGACAATACGCTTTGGCAACCGGGTACAGATCATGCTGGTATCGCGACCCAAATGGTCGTTGAACGTCGCCTCGAAGCACAAGGACTCAAACGCCGTGATATGACGCGTGAAGACTTCGTCGATAAAGTGTGGGAATGGAAAGAAGAGTCGGGCGGCAATATCACCAGCCAAATTCGCCGTTTGGGCAGCTCGGTTGATTGGTCACGTGAGCGTTTTACCATGGATGATGGTCTGTCTAACGCGGTAAAAGAAGTGTTCGTACGCCTATTCGACGATGGCCTTATCTATCGTGGTAAGCGTTTGGTGAACTGGGATCCTAAGTTCCAAACCGCGCTGTCTGATTTAGAAGTTGAAAACCACGACGAAAAAGGCAGTTTGTGGCATTTCCGCTATCATTTCACGGATAAAGACCTAACCACCCAAGATGGTAAAAATTATCTTGTGGTAGCCACCACGCGTCCTGAGACATTGCTTGGTGATACGGCTGTCGCGGTCAATCCTAGCGATGAGCGTTATGCACATTTAGTCGGCAAAACCATTACCTTGCCAATTACGGGTCGTGTCGTGCCTATCGTCGCTGATGATTATGTCGAAAAAGACTTCGGTACGGGCTGCGTAAAAATCACCCCAGCGCACGATTTCAACGATTATGAGTTGGGTCGTCGTCATAGCTTGCCATTGATTAACATCCTTGATGAGCGCGCCAATATCTTAGCATCGATGGAAGTTTATCCTGACTTGCAGACGCGTGAGCCAGAGCTAGAGACCACGCCAAGCGAGTATGCAGGACTTGAGCGTTTTGCCGCTCGTAAGTTCCTCGTTGAGCAAGCAGGCGAGCAGGGCTGGCTAGAAGATATCGAAGACTACGCACTAAAAGCCCCACGTGCTGAGCGTGGCGGCACGATCGTTGAGCCGTGGTTGACCGATCAGTGGTATGTCGCGGTTAAAGAGCTTGCCAAGCCTGCGATTGACGCGGTAGAAGACGGTAGCATCGAGTTCGTCCCTGCGCAGTACAAAAACATGTATATGTCGTGGATGACTGATCTGCAAGATTGGTGTATCAGCCGTCAACTCTGGTGGGGACATCGTATCCCTGCATGGTATGACGATGCGACGGGTGAAATCTATGTCGCCCGTGACGAAGCGGAAGTGCGTAGCAAGTACAGTCTCAGTGACGATATCGTATTGCGCCAAGATAATGATGTGCTCGATACGTGGTTTAGCTCAGGTCTATGGACGTTTAGTACGCTTGACTGGGCAGACGTCAACGCCGATCCACGCGTGATGGACACCTTTCACCCGACCAGCGTGTTGGTGACAGGTTTTGACATTATCTTCTTTTGGGTTGCCCGCATGATCATGATGACCATGCACTTCGTGAAAAACGAAGATGGCACGCCGCAAGTACCGTTTAAGACCGTTTATGTGCATGGTCTGGTACGTGATGGCAATGGTCAAAAGATGTCAAAATCGAAAGGTAACGTCTTAGATCCGATTGACCTAATCGATGGTATTGATCTAGAAGCGCTGGTAGAAAAACGTACCAGCAATATGATGAATCCAAAAGACGCGGCCAAAATCGAAAAGCAAACGCGTAAAGAGTTCCCAGAAGGCATCCCAGCCTTTGGTACAGATGCACTGCGCTTTACCTTCACGTCCTTAGCCAGTACCGGTCGCGATATTAACTTTGATCTAAAGCGTGTCGAGGGCTATCGTAACTTCTGTAATAAAATCTGGAACGCCAGCCGTTTTGTACTCATGAACTGTGTCGATAGCGAAGGTGCTGCCAAGCCTATCGATCAAGTGGCGAACCCTGACGTTTGGGAATTGCCAGAACAATGGATCATGAGTCGTCTGAACTCTACCGTTGCCGATATTCATCAGCATTTCGCTCAGTATCGTCTCGATATGGTCAGCCAAGATATCTATGAGTTCATCTGGAATGAGTACTGTGATTGGTACGTTGAGCTTGCCAAAGCCAGTCTAAATGATGACTCGGTATCGGACGAGCGCAAAGCGCAAATCCGCTATGTATTGCTGCATGTGCTAGAGACAGCACTACGCTTTAGCCATCCAATCATGCCGTATCTGACCGAGCAAATCTGGCAGACGGTTGCGCCACTATTAGGTCGCAAGAATACCGACAGCATCGTGGTCGCTGATTATCCAAAAACGGATGCCGCACAAATCAGTGAGCAAGTTGAGGCGGATATGGCGTGGCTACAGGAGCTAATCGCTAGCGTCCGTAACATCCGTGGTGAGATGAAACTGGGCAATGCCGTACGTCTGCCAGTGCTACT
Source organism: Psychrobacter sp. NPDC064578 (assembly GCF_044901245.1). Classification (NCBI taxonomy): domain Bacteria; kingdom Pseudomonadati; phylum Pseudomonadota; class Gammaproteobacteria; order Moraxellales; family Moraxellaceae; genus Psychrobacter; species Psychrobacter sp. NPDC064578. The sequence goes on along the minus strand of NZ_JBJDPI010000005.1, from coordinate 218,706 downwards.
ACAAAATATCTCTGCTGATGAAGATGCGCGTCTATCACGTATCAAAAACCAGTTCAAAGCGCTTGCCAAAGTCGAGAGCTTGGAGATTGTCAAAGAAGGTGATGAGGTGCCGCTATCATCATCAAGTATGGTCGGTCAGCTACGGGTACTCGTACCGATGAAAGGTCTGATCGATCCAACGGCTGAGCTAGCACGCTTAGGTAAGTCATATGATAAGTTGAAAGGTCAATCCGAAGGTATCGCGCGTAAGCTAGGTAATGAAGGCTTTGTGAGTAAAGCACCTGCGGAAGTGGTAGAAGCAGAGAAAGCGAAACTGGCTGAGTTAGAGGGGCAGTTGACGGCGATGACGGCGCAGATGGAACAGTTGAAAGCGTTGTAGCATTACCTAGATAGTAGCTCCATTTTTTATTTTGCGTCTACTCTATTAGTTAGTTTATACGCATAGAGCAAAACAAAAGTTTATGATACATTAGATCTCTTGGCAAAAGTACCAGTTTATTGACTTCCACTATCGGAGTTATGAGGGCTGCAATGACTTATGCAAGAGGTCTATTAATATACACCTTATTCTTAAAAATATTACTATGCAATTTAGAGAAAATACCATGAGTTCTAAACCTATTCAAAAAATTATATTTGGCAGTCCTGGTACTGGCAAGAGTCATATGATTGATAAAGAAATTATACCTAATGAATTGAAAATTAATATTGATAAGAATCCTGAGAACGTAGTAAAAGCTGTTTTTCATCCAGAATATACCCATGGTGACTTTATGGGAAAGTTGCTACCAATGACCAAATCAGGTCAAGTAGAATACAATTTTTATGAAGGACACTTTTTAAGAGCCCTAAGTCAAGCATATAAGAATATCCTCAAGGTGTATAATAAACAAGGTGATAGAATAGAAGATACAGAAGTAGAAAATGTTGTATTGGTAATCGATGAAATTAACAGAGGTAATTCATCATCTATTTTTGGCTCAGTCTTTCAACTTCTTGATAGAGACGATGAGGGTTGGTCAAACTATAACACCAATATCAATGGTGTAATGTTTTTCAAGCTACTTGAGCTTATAGGTTTCACGTTCTCATATGACAAAAATCAAGAGATTGATGAGTACAAATTAAGGCCGTACGATGGCGTAAAAAAATTAGAAACGTTGCAAGAAAAAATATCATTCCTAAATTTTGATTTAATTAATAAAACAATAAGGATTCCACCGAACCTTTCCATTGTTGCTACTATGAATACGTCAGATAGTTCCATATATTATATGGACACCGCTTTTAAAAGACGTTGGGATTGGGAGTTTATCAATATTGACTCAAACTCGATAAAAGTCTCAGGAGTAGCTTTTAGCAATAGAACCGATTGGGATAGATTTATAACAAAATTAAATAATTTTATTAAATCTAATCACAACTATATTAGAGGAATAGAAGATAAGCAAGTTGGAAAGTATTTTATAAAAGATGAGGTGATACTCAAGTCTAGCATCCAAACTAAACTCATGTTCTTTATTTGGGATAGTGTTTTTACAAGAGATAAAAAACCCCTTTTGGAACTTTTAAATATTAAAAATAAAGATGATCTTGTAACGTTTGGAGATTTTGCAGAAAGAGTAGATGATTTTATTAAAGAGATTGAGAAACCTAATGTTTAACTTCAATGAGCTGAAGGTAATCAAAGGCAATGAGTCTGAAAATCGTAATTATGGCTCATTCGTCGGAATAAGGAAAGATAGCTGTACTCAAGAAATGATTTTTAATCTACCGAGAGGTTTCGATGATTTCGATATAAACTACGAAAATATTAAAAAAATATTTTTCAGCATGTACAAAACTTTTAAAAAGTTCATAAAAAGTAGAAAAAATTTATATAATATCTCTGATTATAAGCCACAATCGAAAGACAACATGAACACGGATAGAAATAATTCCTATCGGTTTACTGATACAAATAATAATGAAATTATAATGTATAGTAAGATTGACATGATTGATAAGATAATGTCTGTTCAGAACCTATTGGATTTAGATGCTTTAATTCAGGAGGTTGGTTTGTTAGAGGATATAGATTATTCGGATATAGATAATCTAGTTAATAATGGAGTGTTTTTAAAGAACAATAGTATCATAATTGATTTTATGCATGGTACAAGAAATGCTATACATAGTATACCAAGCGAGATTATTGAGATATATTGTTATATTTATAATGAGGTTTTAGTCGAGTTAGAATACGAAGTTGACGAAAAAGTAAAGGATATTTCATATAATTTCTCTTATCAATATCTAACTAGCGAGCAAAGTTTATTTAATGAAAATAATTATGAGTCTACAATAAAAATACTTAAAGATCGTTTGGATATAACTCATAGAAATACTTCATATAAAAATAATTCCTATTGGATTGTATATGAGGCCGTAGAAAACTTCTTATATGGTAGCCTAGAATTTGACGAAAATGAAGGGCAAGGATTTTGGGGTATTAATAATTTTTATCAAATATGGGAGGATATGTGTAATTCATTTTTTATTAAAAATATTGAAAAGGATAAAATACTATATTGTGACTCTGCTCTCAGATTGGAAAATAAAGTTGATAATTTAAAAAGAGAAAATTTCGGCGGTTTTAATATACTAATAGATAGTAATTTTGACAATAATTTCAATATCAAATTCAATAAAAACGAAAGATGGATGAGACCTGACCTTATTTTTCATAAGAGCAATAATTCAATTATAAAGTCATTAATTGATAATGGCATTATTTCATACGAATTTGAAAAATCGAAAAACTTGCTCATGAATAGTCTTATAAAAGTTAGACTGAATCATAAGAAAGTATATGATGATGTTCCAAGCTATGAGTTTCAGAATAAAGTTTTTGACTATATAATAAATAAATTTCAAGGTATGAGTCATAGAAACCCTAGAAAAGGAATATCTAAAAAATATCATAGCTTAGCAGTAAAGAAAGTAAATTCTAAACTATATCATTTTAATGGAATAACGGAAAAAGACTTCTTATTAGAATGGAATGGTATTGTAGAAGATACTATTAGAAAAGAGTCTAATCATGACATATATTGTATAGATTGGAAATATCTGCCAATAAGTTTCTTTGATAAATCTTCTAAAGATTTAAAATCAAACGTAGTAAAGCAACTAACATATGAGTTCTGCTTAAAAAATAATGCCTACTGCAAAGATAAGAAGATAAAAAGCCAATTTATACTACCTTCCTATAAAACTACTGAATCAGTAATTGATATCTATAGCGAGATTGATGAAATTGAAGTATGTATGTTGAATTTTGATAAAGTCCAGAGTGTATACCTCTATGAGTAAAAAAGAATTTCGAAGTGACTATATTATAGATTTTAAATCTAATTTAAAAGATATTAAGATCAAAAAATATATAGAAAAATCAGTTAAGAGCTTCTTAAAAAAACATGAGATTTATGACTATTTACTTATTAGTCCTGAGAATCAAATAACTCATAAAGACTTCAAAGTAGTAGATTTCAGTTATTTCTATGAAAATATAGTATTTGATTTTTCAAAAGAAAATGACATACTAAATATGAAGACTAAGGTTTGTATTACTTTTGACAAACGCTTATGTAATATTTATGATGACCATACAAATAGATATTATAATACACTTTCAATTGGTGGTTCTAACGTTGCCTACTATATTCTATTTACTTTAGATGAGATTTATGACTATATTTATTATGATGTTTGAAATATTTTCATAATTATATATTTACAGCTAATTTACAACTTACCCTTAACCTTAGAACTCTGAAAAAATTAACAATAGTTCTAGAGTTAAAAAATCGCCGCAGCAAACACTATGGCGGTTTTTTATTGCCAGCAATTAGTCTATTATCTCTAAAGGAATAACACGCTAACGTAAGGAACACCATGAACCATCTCACCGTCGGACAACGCTCGCCTTTAAGCAATCTTGCTATTGACGATACCGCACCCATCACGCTCAAGTTCACTCGTCAAAGCCCAATAGAGATGGACATCAGTTGCTTTGCCTTAGACGCAGCGGGCAAGCTGATCAATGATGATTACATGGTGTTTTATAATCAGCCAACCTCACCATGCGGGCAAATCAAGCTCACCCATTACGAGTCACAGCCAACGGCGAGTAAAGGCATCCAAGCCGAGTTTGAGGTGAATTTATCCAAACTGGCTACGGATATAGACAGCTTGTTTTTTGTGTTATCAGCCGACACCCCGCTGAATCAAATTCAATCGTTAGAGATTGGCATTTGGCAGCAGTCACAAAAAGTACAGGCAGAATATCAAGCAGCAGACTTTGCCCAGCAGCAAGCCAGTATGCTGATGCAACTTTACCGTAAAAGTGGCGTTTGGCGAGTATCCAACGTCGCGCAAGGCTTTAATGGTGGACTTGCCGCCATCGTGCAGCATTTCGGTGGCGATGTAGAAGAGGGCAGCCCACAAGCAGTAGAGGCGACCGTCACGCCAGTTAAAGCAAAACCGTCATTAGAGAAGGTCATGCTAGACAAAGCGCCAAAACTGGTCAATCTGGCCAAAAAAGCCACGATATCGCTTGAGAAACGCCAATTGCAACAATTAACCGCAAAAGTGGCGTTGGTGTTAGATGCCTCAGGCTCAATGAACAGACAGTACAAAAAAGGCCGCGTGCAAGAGGTGGTCAACCGCATATTGCCATTGGCAGTGAGCTTCGATGACGACCAAGCGCTAGACTGCTGGGCGTTTGCCCGAGACCCGCAGTATTTGGGCGAGATTGGACTGAGCAACTATGACGGTTTCATTGACAACGCTCATGGCGGCTGGCGCAAATGGGCACTTGGCCCGCGTATCAACAACGAAGCAGAAGTCATGAAAGCCGTGACGGAGTTTTATCAAAAAGACGGCTTGGATGTGCCTGTCTACGTGCTATTTATCAGTGATGGCGGAGTGAATGACAATCGCGGTATCACGAGAGTCATGACGGAAGCGGCGAAACTACCGATATTTTGGCAGTTTGTGGGCTTGGGTGGTCGTGGTTATGGCATCCTAAAAAAACTAGACGACATGGCAGGGCGCGTGATTGATAATTGCGACTTTTTTGAACTAGATGATTTGGACGACATTAGCGAAGAAGCCTTGTATGAAAATATGCTGGAGGAGTTTCCAAGCTGGCTCAAAGAAGCACGCGAGATAGGATTGATAGCGAAATAAACCAATCAGACACTTGTCCCTAAAACTAAAAGCCGCCCATAGTGTCTAGACTGTGAGTGGTTTTTTATTGCTAAAAATTCAGTCAAAGGTGGTTAGCTCACTTACCCAACCACTAACCAAACATACCTATTGATAGCAAAAACCTCGTAAAAATAGCCTTGTACCATTTTGAGTGATATTGCATGCTTAGCTACCTATATAGGTAGGCAGTTCTATAAATGATTATCTGGTTTAACAATCTAGCTGTCTAACCTTTATCGAATATTAGCCAATCCATATCATTCAATGACAGTATTTTTATGAGCCAACACAAAAAAGCCTTTTACTATCGACCCAAAACCAATCAGCATAACAGCCCAACGGTGCGTTGGACGTTTGTCATACTGGGTTGGCTATTTTTTGTATTGGGGATTATCGGTGTATTGCTGCCAGTCATGCCGACTGCGCCTTTTATATTACTGGCGGCAGGTTGCTGGGCACGTAGTTCGCGGCGCTTTCATTTTTGGTTGATCAATCATAAATACTTTGGGAAATTTGTCCGCGATTGGGAAAATAATCATGCGGTGCCACTCTATGCCAAGTGGTTAGCGACAATAATGATGACTATTTCAACAACGATGTTATTTTTTAATATTCCCGCCGATATGATATGGATAGCATGGCTGGTAGCCGTGGTCTGTACTGGGGTAGCGGTCTATTTGTTCCGTCTGCCAAATGCCTAAAATACGTTGATTTTCAGGTCAAAAATCGTAAAAAATAGGCTTTAGTTACATGAAAGCTAAGATAAGACTTGCGAAATCAGGATGTTCCCCCTATAATACGTCCAAGCTTAAGAGCAGTTCTGCACCAAATCATTACCTCGTAGTATTAGTTATAATCCTTCGTTTTAATATTTATCGTTCAGTAGCTATTTGCAAGCGTTATCGGTCACTAGGCCATTAATAAATTTAAAAGTAGGATTATATTATGTCAGACGTTCAAAAAGGTACAGTTAAGTGGTTCAACGAAGCTAAAGGCTTTGGTTTTATCGCTCCAGAAACTGGCGCAGACGTTTTTGCTCATTACAGCGAAATCACTGGTTCAGGCTTCAAAACTTTAGCTGAAGGCCAAGAAGTTGAGTTCACTGTAACTCAAGGTCAAAAAGGCCCACAAGCCCATAACATCGTTGCTATCTAATTTGTCTTTATAGACACTTAGAGCAAGATGAAAAAAAAGCGAACCTTCGGGTTCGTTTTTTTTCGTCTAAAATTTGGTGTAGATTACTCATAAAAAAGCCTACTTACTATGTTAATAGTCGTAGGCTTTGTTGATTCTGCATAAATTTATAGTGGGCAAGCTATCATAGGAATGAGCGTCTTATAAAAAACTGATACCTATATTAATCAATCCACCGCCAACGATCAACCAAGCGAACATAATCGCCCCCAAGATAAGGGGTTTAACGCCAGCTTGTTTAATAGCGCCCAAATGCGTGGTTAGACCAAGTGCAAACATCGCCATGGTGAGCAGCACATCGTCTAGCATCACCATACTATGCTCAAAGCTTGCGGTCATCGGCACCCAAGTGTGCAGTAAGACGATGGCAATGAATATGAAGGCAAACCAAGGTACTTTGACTTGTTGGACGCGATTCATAAACGATGGTTTTTTGCCATTGTCGCTGCTACCTTTGGTTAAGGCAAACGATAAAATAAGTAAAAAAGGGGCAAGCATCATGACGCGTATCATCTTGGTGACAACCGCTGTGTCACCCACTTCGGGACTGACTGCGTTACCAGCGACGACGACTTGCGCCACTTCATGAATGGTGGAACCCGTATAAATCCCGTACTGCTGAGCATTTAGCCAAGGTTGCAACCAACCAAGATGGTATAAAAACGGATAGAGCAGCATCGCAACCGTACCAAAGACCACCACTGTCGCTACGGCAATAGTGACTTTGTGGGCTTCCGCTTTGACCACAGGCTCGGCGGCAATAACCGCGGCGGCACCGCAAATACTCGCGCCTGACCCAATCAATAGCGTCGTTTGTTTGTCGACTTTTAACCATCGGGTACCTATCCAATAGGTGAGTAAAAAGGTCGATGTCAATACCAACGCATCGCTCATCACCGCAGACAGTCCGACACTTGATACTTGCGTTAAGGTCAGCTTAAAGCCATAAAACATGATGGCGAGGCGCAATATTTGACCTTTGGCAAATGCCACGCCGACACTTAAGCGCTCAGCAAGGTTAGGATAGACAGTATTGCCCAATACCATACCAAGGAGAATGGCTAAAGTGAGAGAAGACAAGCCAACGATACGTCCATTTGTCCATGTGTTGACACTAGTATTGAGCCACAAACAAAACAAGCTGCCAATCAGCACGACGATGAGCCCTGCTAAATGGCGGCTGCGCGGGAAATAGTTATTTACTGATTGGGTCAAGGCGTACATGACTAACTGTCCTATTATGTATAATCGAAATAAGCATAAGCTTATGAATAGACATTATAAGGCAGACCAATCTATAATAAAAACAGACTAATTAGATAAAAACTATCGATTTTTTAGGTTGATAAAAGTCTTTGGGCTAAAAAGATGGTTTTTTAGATAATAAAGGGTTTTTAAAATAACAGGTGGTTTTTAGATTGTATCAATAAGATAGGATGTCAGAGAAATTATGAAAAAAGCCATGCAGGTATTGCCAAAGATTACCCTCAAGCAATTATCAGTGTTTGTCAGTATTTATCAAACGGGTAGTACCAGCCGTGCCAGTGAAGCGCTGCATTTATCGCAGTCGGCGGTCAGTAGTGCGCTGACAGAATTAGAAGCAAGGCTACAAATGCCATTATTTGAGCGCGTCGGGCGTAGGCTCAATCAGCACCCCAACGCCCATCCTATTTATATACAGGCACAAGCCATCTTGGGGCAGGCCTTAACTCTAGAGCATTATCATAAGCATCAAGCAGGGCAGATTCATATCGGTGCCAGTACCACGATCGGCAATTATGTGCTGCCGCCGCTGCTTGCCAAGCTATATGCGACGCTGCCCGATGCCCATATCGATATGTATATCGCCAATACTCAAGAAGTGGTCAGCGAAGTTGAGCAGTTAAATATTGATATTGCGCTGGTAGAGGGTATGCCGCGCCCGACAGACATGAAGGTGATTGAGCAGCGTGCGTGGCGGACAGATACCTTGATGATCTTTACCAAGCGCGATAGCAAATGGTTGACAGACATGGTAGCGTATAATGATGCGGATAATTGCTACGAGCTTAGTATTGCACAACTGGCAAAGCTGCCGCTATTGGTACGAGAGGCAGGGTCAGGTACACGGCAAATTATCGACGAGCAGCTGCTCAAGCATTTGCCTGATGCGGAGATTGTGATGGCGATTCAGCAGTCGGAAGCTATTAAGCATATGGTGAGTGCAGATATTGGTCTTGGCTGTTTATCACAGCATGTCATTCAGGCAGAGCTGACAGCAGGAGCGCTGGTACAGGTGAAAGTCGCGGGCATAGATTTGTCACGAACTTGGTGGCTAGTGTGGCATAAAGCCCGCCATCAAAGCCCGATTTGGCAAAGCTTTATTGATATTTTGACAGAAGATTAATTTTAGTGATAAATATAGAGGTATTAGAAATATAGAGGTATTAGCGAGAATATCTAATATTTCAATGAATAATAAAAAAGCGCAATGTCAGACAATGCGCTTTTTTTAATGAGCTTTTTTAATAGTTTTAGCTAACTTGGAAACGAGGTTAGGTCTTTTTTTAAACTACTTATTAATGGGCTTATCCAGTCTTACGACCAAGCTATCGCATGGGACGTTAGGCAAGATATTATCTGCCGTCGCGCCACTAAGCCAAGCGGCGATACCATGGCGTTCATGACGACCGATGACCAGCAAATCAACCTCATGCTTGTGGCAATAATTGACGATACCTTCGCTATTAGAGATGGCGGTGGTCACTTCAGAATTGACCGCATGTAGGTCATTACGCTCCAAAAACTGTGCCAGTTTGGCACGCGCTTCTTGACAGCGTTCATCGTCAATCTCATCGTATAAGCTGGAGGCTGGCACCAGCTCATAGCCAAAGCCAACCATAGTATCTTTGACGATATGTAATACCGATAACTTGGCGTTAGGACGATTCTCGACGATACGTTTGGCCTTTTGGGCGACCACATCAGCATCGGACATTAAGTCGGTGACCAATAAAATATGTTCGTAACTCATGAGCGGCTCCTTGTGACAGATGATTTTAACTATAGCACTACTGATGGCTGCTGTTAAGTAAGCTTTGAGTTCGCTTTGTGAAAATCCGACATTCTGCCATCTTAGTCATCTTTATCACTATAGTATCTTGACTTATGAAGGTGCGAACCCCATCTAATTCCGTTAGGCAAATTCTTTTTAATTTATACCAGCGCATTGCTGTCATTTAAAATGATGCACGGGTACATGCCATTAAATTTGAATATTACTCATAAGTTAATCACAATAAAACTCACAATATTTTTATATGAATAGCATATAAAAAAGACCCTACGATAAGTATTAAATACACTATTTATCTATTGTTTACTCCAATTTTATTTTATCGCCACTGGCTAGATTTAGTCATTAATCGCATATTATTCTAAATAAAATTAGAGCAATCCATAAGGAAAATTATGACCGACACGTTATCTACTACTGATCTAACTTTGCATCCTGCCTTTGAGCTGATTGAGCATCGCCATATCGATGCATTGTCGATGGACGTATTAATAAGCCAACACGTCAAAACAGGCGCGATGCATTACCACTTGGCACATCCGAGTGACGAAAATGCCTTTTTGGTGGGCTTTCGAACTCAGCCAATGGATTCAAAAGGTGAGGCGCATATTTTAGAGCACGTGGCTTTATGTGGCTCTGAGAAATTCCCCGTCCGTGACCCGTTTTTCTCCATGATTAAACGCTCATTAAACACGTTTATGAATGCGATGACCGCTGCCGATTGGACGGCGTATCCGTATGCGACGCAAAATAAAAACGACTACTTTAATTTGCTAGCCGTTTATCTGGATGCCTCATTTTTCCCCAATATTCATCCGCTGGATTTTGCCCAAGAAGGCATCCGTGTTGAGTTAGACGAAAATGACAAGCCGCAATTTAAGGGTATCGTTTTTAATGAAATGAAAGGCGCAATGAGTGGTGAGATTGACCAGTTGTATCATACGGTCGCCCATCATTTATTCCCAACGACGACGTATCACTATAATTCGGGCGGCGATCCTGCCGATATTCCTGACTTGACCCATACTGAGCTGGTTGAATTTCATCAGAGCCATTATCATCCGTCAAACAGCGTGATTATGAGCTTTGGTAATATTCCAGTTGCTGAAACCCAAGCTAAAATCCATGAAGATGCCTTGATTCAATTTGAAGCGGGCAAAAAACACGTCTCGCGTCCTGAAAAACGCCTGTCTGCACCGATTAGCGCCGTTGATACTTATACTGCTGACGAAGCAGGTCCTGACCAAACTCATCACGTGATTGCGTGGTTATTACCATCGATTACTGATCCCAAGCAGCGTTTGGCATTGCGTTTATTAGAAGGCGTGTTGGTTGAGCATGCTGGTTCGCCGCTGCGTGCGTATCTAGATAGCCATCCACTCGGTAAAGCGCCAAGTCCACTACTAGGGCTGGATGACAGTCATTATGAAATGGTCTTTTATACCGGTCTGCGCGGTTCAAACCCTGAACACGCCGAAGCGGTAGAGCAGGGCATTATTGATTTGCTTACACAAGTGGCGAGCAAACCGATTGATGATGAAACGATTGAAACTATCTTGCATCAAATCGAGATTGATCAGCGCCATATCGGCGGCGATAGCATGCCCTATGGTCTAAATCTCATGCTAGAGGGCTTTAGCACTGCTATTCATGACGGTAATCCTATCGATGTATGGGAAGTCGACGAGCATTTACAATGGCTACGTGAGCAAGTAAAAGATGCGCAATGGTTACCGAATTTAATCAAGACTCATTTGCTTGATAATCAGCATCGCGTACGCGTGACCATGACGCCTGATAGTGAAAAAACAGCCCGTTTGGCAGCAGCTGAGCAGACTCGTCTTGATACCATCGAGATGGATTTGACCGCTGATGATAAAGCTATCTTAAAACAGCAGGCATTTGATTTGGCAGCGCGCCAAGCAGCGCCTGATGATTTAAGCTTATTACCAAAAGTGGGTTTAGAAGACGTACCGACTGATATTAGCTTTAAACAAGGGTTGCAAAAGCAGATTAATTTAAGCGGCAAAGAAAGTACGCTATTTGAATATGAAGCGGGCACCAATGGCTTATATTATTATCAAATAATTGTACCGTTGACTGATGCGATTGATAATGAGGATACAAGCGAGCTGCCCGTTAATGAAGTCATTAATCATCCGCTATTGCCTATTTATTTGAGCTTGTTATCAGAGCTAGGTACAGATTCTCTAAGTGCCCATGAAATGCAGGCCAAGCAAGCGGCGCATTCATCAGGGGTGACGGTGCGTATCAGCCAACGTACCAATGTCGATGACAGCCAAGCGATTAGCAGCTATTTCGTCGTGGCAACGCGCGCGCTGAATCGTAAACCTGAAGCGATTGATTTGCTCAAAGAAGTGATGGAACACAGTATCTTTAGTGAGCATGATCGTATCAAAGAAATCTTGCAGCAGCGTCAAGCAGGCTGGCAATCAAACCTTGCTGGTTCAGGGCATTCTTATGCCATGCAAACCGCCAGCCGTGGTATGAGTCGTCAAGCGCAGTTAGAGTACGTGCGCAGTGGTCTGCCAGCATTGAACGCGCTAAAAGACTTCTTAACTCATGCCAGTAGCGATGACGCACAGTGGGATAAATTAGCAAACAGCTTGATGGACTTACATCAACGTCTAATTAGTTTGCCTAAGCACGCGGTTATCATCTGTGAAGCGGAGCAAACCGAACGCTTAAGCAATTTAATCGTTGATAGCTGGAAAGACAGTCAAGCGCCAAAAATTGCAGCGCAGTTAAAAAATGCTGATGCAAGTATCGACGCCAATATTCCAAGCGAGTTTGCCGAATTGCAACTTGATACGGCGTTAAATGGTGAAACAGACGTAGTTAAAACCCTAGAAAGTAGTGTGGCGCTCGATGTTGAAGACTTGGCGTGGCTAGTGCCAACCAACGTCTATCATAATGCCAGCGCTTATACCGTACCAGCGGCTGATCATCCAGATACGGCAGCCTTGATGGTATTAGCGCCTTATCTACGCAATGGTTATCTGCATAGCGCTATTCGTGAGCGCGGCGGTGCTTATGGTGGCGGTGCGGGCTACGATGCCAATGCCTGTGCCTTTAAGTTCTTTAGCTACCGTGACCCGCAGTGTGCTGAAACTTTTGCCCATTTTGATGCCAGTATCGAATGGCTATTGAATGAGCCGCAAACGGACGAGCAGTTAGAAGAGGCCATCTTAGGTATTATCTCAGGAATGGATAAGCCAGGCTCTCCAGCAGGGGAGGCGGTTAAAGCCTGCTTTGCAGATTTGCATCATCGCGGCGTCGACTGGCAACGTAAAATGCGTGCCTCAATACTGGCCGTGACCGTGGCTGACTTGCAGCGCGTTGCTAAGCAATACCTGCAAGGTCAAAAGCATGTACGTGCAGTACTTGCGCCTTATGATAAAGAAGCAGCAGTACAAGAGTTAGGCTTTAACGTTTGTAAAATTAAAAGTTAACCTTCTTCAAGTCTGCTGATTTAATTGTTATAAAAAAAACCGCCGCTTTCACTAAAAATGGAAGCAGCGGTTTTTATTGCTTGATAGTGTTTTTTAAAGGCTTACTTTTTGATTAAGTAATTGGCGACTGCTTTATAGGCAGGTAAAGAAGTTGGGTCGATTTTACCGTTACTGGCATCTGGATATGACGCAAAACGGACGATGACCATGTCCGCTGCTGGGTCAACATAGACCGTTTGACCGTGGACGCCGCGTGCCGCATAGATGGGCGTGGGGTTATTAAATAACCACCACATGCTTGTGTAGCTGCCGTTAGTCAGCTGCTTATAATCGGCTTTCGCAAAAGCCTCTTTATCGCCACCCGCTTCGATATTATCAACGACTGTAGCTGGGAATAAGCGCTTACCATTAATTTCGCCTTTATTGAGCATCAAGCTACCAATGCGTGCCATATCATGCAAACCTGCACTAAGACCGCCGCCAGCAAACGGCGTACCTTTAGCATCGACCGTCATATACGCGCTTTGTTCAGCACCGATTTTTTGCCAGATGCGTTCAGAGAGTAATTCATTCACCGCTTTACCAGTCGTACGCGAAATAATCCAGCCTAGGGCGTCGCTATTAATGGTTCGATAGTTGAAAGCTTCCCCGTGTTCGCCGTTCTTCTTAACTGTTTGCAGGTACTCAAAGTAACCATTGGGTCCTTTATAATCTTTCGGTTTTGGTAGTGGGCTTGCCGCTTCTGAATACTTCCAGATATCGGCATTAGGATCAGCATAGTCTTCGCTATAATCGAGCGCTGTGGTCATGTCCATGACTTGGCGTACGGTTGCATCACCAAAGCCACTGTTTTTGAGCTCTGGAATGATAGACGCTACCAAGGCTTTATCGTCAAGCTTACCTTCGGTCACGAGGATTTCTGCTAACAGCCCAGTCATTGATTTGGTCATCGACATCGCCGCATGATTGCCCAGCTCATTGAGACAACCGTTTTGGCGCTCGTATACCACCTTGCCATGATGCATGATCATAATGCCGTCAGTATAATTGGCATCCAGTGATTGCTTCCAAGTCATCGGGCGCTTACTGTTAGTAGGCATAAAGGTGATGGCATCGATGTTTTTATCTAACGCATAGCTGAGCTTGGAAGGCGCACCGATACCGCGACTGACGTCAGTGGTGGGCATCAATTCACGGATATGACAGACCGTCCAACGCAGCTTGGGGAAACTAAAAAAATTAGAGGAAGGTTGAGTAATCAGTTTATCGGCAGGCGGCGGAAAACCTTGCATCCAGCCAAGCGTTTGTGGGTCTGATTGTTTGGCGGTTAACCGTGCATCTTCCGCATGGCTGGTGATACTTATACTGGTTAGGGTCATGGCGATGGTCAGTGGTAGTAGCGGTAAAGAGCGTTGCAATAAAGTCAGCATAATATTCTCGCAAGTCGGCTTAAACGATTAACTTCAGACAATAAAAAACCATTGATAAGTGGCTATATTCAAAACTTAGCATAAGACTTATCAATGGTTTTTACCAACCACTTTTGTAAAGCAGTCGATTTTTTTATAAGGTTATTTTTTATAACGTTATGTTTATAACTCTATTTTTTATATGCTTAGGGCTAGTAGCGCTTGATCGCTTGGTCTTTACCGATGATATCCTGATGAATAGGGAAATTTTCATGGTTATCGTATTTCTTGCGGTCAGCAAAGTAGCTTTTTAGGGTACGACGTACCGCTTCAAAGGCAAGTTTGTCCCATGGAATATCTTCTTCAGTAAATAACGCACAATCAAGACTTTCAGAGCCGATGCCATAAGCACCGTCTTTTAGCTCAGTGATATAGATGCTATAGATTTGCCCGATATCAGGAATATCATATAAGCAGTATAAATGCGGATTGATGACGACCGCTTCTGCTTCTTCAAAACTTTCACGAGCGGCCCCTTCTGCCATGGTTTCGCCATTTTCCATAAAGCCAGCTGGCAGTGTCCATAAGCCATACTGTGGCTCGATCGCGCGGCGACATAGCAGTACCCGATGCTTATGCACAACGAGTGAGCCACAAATCACTTTTGGATTTTCATAGTGAATATAGTGGCAATTGGGGCATACCAAGCGTGGGATATTATCCGTGGCTGGTATTTTACGTTCTGCTTCATGACCGCATTGTAAACAATAGCGCATATCAACTGCCTTATTTAGTGATAAATCTACATGATAAATAGAAATGATAAAAA
This sequence comes from Psychrobacter sp. NPDC064578, assembly GCF_044901245.1. Lineage (NCBI taxonomy): Bacteria > Pseudomonadati > Pseudomonadota > Gammaproteobacteria > Moraxellales > Moraxellaceae > Psychrobacter > Psychrobacter sp. NPDC064578. The sequence goes on along the minus strand of NZ_JBJDPI010000005.1, from coordinate 203,493 downwards.
GGATTGTCGTTCTTGGAAGAATTATGATTCTTATTTTATAAAATAGTATGACTTTAGCTTATCAGATGTTATGTGATCATAGCTGTTAATCCTAAGATAACACAAATTCTCATCACACTGGCAGTGATAATAACAAGCACACAGGTTTGCGCAACTGCTTACGGCTACGGTTGCTATTAATGAATGCATCAGCAGGCAGAGCAGGACAGTCACATAAAGTATATGCAGTCACGATAAGATTGCGCTAGGCTAGACTCACGCTAACTATTGAATGATAGCTTTACCTATAACGAGAGTAATGGCTGCCGCGACCGGTGTTGTTGTAAATAAGGGCAACCAGAAAAGCGCGCGCATCTATCAGAGTAGGGGGTATTAAAAAATGCCACTTTACGTCGCCAAGCATAACGATAAATGAATGGAGGCCAGCATGTAGATGCGATACGCGTAGCAATAATACTGGCGCAAGCGTTGTACACATTGCGAGAGATAAGCTCCACCATCCGATGCTTAATTCTAATAAAAATATAGGGCAATAATCATGTTACTTCCACCGCAGTCGCTACGTTTTGATGAATTTTCAGTCGCTGTGCCGGACTTTATTCGTTATCCCACTATTAGAACGCTGGCGGAACGGGTGCAGCATGAGACCTTAAATGCCGTCACCAGTCCTGCGCTGTATGATGCTAGCACTTCTCGTAGCACTCGCATTCTAGATAGCTTGTATCAAACACCCATTGCCGATGCCTCGGTATTGGTTGCCATTACCCATGAACGCCATCCAAAACTGCTACTGACACGCCGCGCTGCGCACATGAACAGCCATGCTGGCGAGGTCTCTTGCGTTGGTGGTAAACATGACGCAGGCGACGGTAATAATGTCGTCACCGCTTTGCGTGAAGCCTGTGAAGAGACCGCACTACCACCTAATAAAGTCCAGCTCATTGGTCAATTGCCCATTCAAACCTCCAAAAGCGGTATGAGTGTGCGTCCTATTGTGGCGCTGATTGCGCCAGATTTATTATTAGTCCCTGAGCTTGGCGAAATTTCGCGTATTTTTTGGGCAGATTTTGAAACCTTGCTGACTCAGCCTACTGTCGAGTATGCGGTAGAATATGCAATGCAAGATAAGATCGCGACCATTCTTACACCTAGCTGGCAAGTGGATGGTGAAACGGTTTGGGGTCTGACAGGACGAGTCATTGCCAGTCTATTAGAAACAGGCTTTGATCGCCAGCTTGAGTGGTATTATCGTATCCAAAATACGCGCAATTAATCCGTAAGGCGGCTAACGGCTGACGTTTAATCACTATTCGTTTTATTTTAGCTACTATGCTTTATTTATAATCCCCTACTTATAATAATCGTCGTTTTTCTTTAGCCACCAGTTCATATTATCTTGGCGTTTGGCGCGGAAGGCTTCTAATTTTTCAGCCACACTTTGATTGTGTTGGCGTGCCGTATCGAGCGCAAAGAGAATCGGCACCGATGATAAGACACCAAAGCGGATTTTTGATTTTGGCAAATCCAGCCCATCGCCGATATCATCGCCGACCAAAGTACGGGTCACGCTAGCATTGATCATCTCAACGAAACGCCCCCGTCGATTGTCTTCGCCCATCAGCTGACGCGGCAAATCATGCAAGGCTTTGGCTAATGGTTGCCCCATTTTAAAATCAAGTTGCTGAATTGATAAATAAGTATAGAGCCATTCCCAACAGGCAGTTTCATCTTTTGGCAGGCGATCTAAGTCAACCCCCATCCAATAACTGGCAAGATTCCATAGATGCAGAATACCTGCCGCTTCTTCAGTGCTGATGCGTGCGCCAAGCAGCCGTAACCCGCGCATAATCAACAATGAAAACTGCAAATGAGTAGCAATCATATCGGTTTGATTGATAGGAAGACCCCAATAATCAGTATTCCAGCTGCCATCTGAGTTGTGATGTTGGTCGGCATCTGGTATGACGCCTTTAGCAGCATTGCCTTTACCTTTGAGCAAGTTTTGCCGTACTAAGGTATGAATTTGCCGCACCTTGATTGATTGCCGCCAACCTTCTGAGCCAATCGCCAATACTTGCTCGATAGACTGACGTTGATTATGGGCGTTTGTATTCGGCTTATGTAATGGGGGATGTTCAGAGACGGCTAAGATATAGGCATACGTACGCATCAGGCGGGGCAAGGCATCGTGCATCAATGCGCCTGTCTGAATGAGCGGCAGGGAGAGGGCAGGAATGCTGTAGCCTGCCATCAAGGCGACATTACGTAATAGCCAAATCAGCATCAGCGGATAGCGTCGATAGGCAATCGCACCGATTTGGGCAAGCTTGGGATCGAACCAATCGGGATGGTGGCTAAATTGTTCAGCCAAGGCGTTAAATGCAGAGTTGTTTGTGAGATTAGCATCGAATTTATTGCTATTGCTATTGCTACTGTCGCTGATAATAAATTGCTGTAAGGGCTTTGCAAAACGAATGCCGTCAGCGGCTAAAGTATCTGCCAGTGAATCACCGATATCGTAGCCTGTGACTATTTCATTTAATAAATCTTGCGAGATAACGAAGTCTTTTGGCAATAAATAACGCTTGATGCGCTTTAAGACTTGCAAGTCGCTATGGTCATCAATCGCGGTCGTCCGTCCGTGACGCTGATAAGGTTTTATTGAGGGTTGTTGTTGATTCAAAGTATCAGCCGTCTGTTTATCAGTTATGTTGATTGAATCCATATTTATTAAATGCCTTCTTACCAAATGCCTTCTGAACAAATGCTTTCCTATTAGATCATTTCACAAGGTCAATAGTATTAATAGCCATTTGACTGGTTTAGCGTTTCTAATTGTCTTTGCGTGGTGTTCATACGGCGCTTGGCTTTACGCAGCTCGTCGGCTAATGACAGTAGGCGCGCGCGTGCTTCTTTTTCATTAGAAAAGTTTAACATCGCCCCACTTTCTAGCTTATCAAATTCTTCTTGGTAGGTTTCTATGAGGCGCTTGTCTTTGTCTAACTGACTGTCTAAGGCGTAATAGTCTAAGCCTTTTTGATTGGCAGTTTGCAGTGTGTTCGCCAAGGTTAAGGGGCAGACATTATTGAGCTGACGTCCGCGCCGACCGACATTGTAAGCATTACTGGTCGTGCAGTATTGCTTAAGCCCCAGCTGGCGACCGCGCTCCCATGCCAGATAGTTGGGGGCAACACTGGCCTTGGCACAGGCTTTGGCATGTGATGCAAGGCGATCTGATGAGTAACCTGCTACGCCATCGTTGTAGCCAATAGCCTGCCAGTCACCAACGAGGCATTCCTGCTTAGAGAGCGTGGCACAGCTTGATAGTAAAACAATGCTACCAAGGAGCGCTAAGCTTAACGAAGGTCGCGGTACAAACTGTCGCATGATTATCTCTTCTATGGCTATTGATGCAAGTGCTGATATGGCTAATGAAAAATACTTTTAATGAACCATGCTCGGATGCCAAAGTACGTGAACTATAAAATAATAAGCCACTGATAAGCTAAATCGCCTTTAAGTGGCTCATCTTCTTATTAATGAGGGCGAGTCAGATCGACTGAGGTGCCGCTTACATTGTCTTTCAAGCTGACTTTGAGCATGAGGTAACCTGCGATACCAGAGACGATTGAGCCCATAATAATACCTAAGCGCTCATCAAATAAGGCTGTTTCACCAGCAAATGCCAGACCGCCGATGAACAGACTCATGGTAAAACCAACACCACAGAGTAAGGCTGCACCGTAAATCTGCTTATAATTCATGCCTCTTGGCATGGTTGAGATACCAAGCTTAAAGATTAACCAGCACATGATCATCACGCCCAATTGCTTACCGATGAATAGACCGGCCGCAATACCAAGCGGTACTGAATGGAACAGCTCAGCGAAGCCTGCACCTTTGAGGGATATGCCTGAGTTGGCAAATGCGAATAATGGCAAGATACCAAAGGCAACGGTGTTATGTAAATCGTGCTCTAGCTCTTCTAGTGGTGAGTGCTCAGGATCAGTACGGTCAAACATAGGAATAAATAGTGCTAAGACCACGCCAGCCAAGGTGGCATGGATGCCGGACTTGAGTACCGCAATCCACATGATCACACCGATCAGCAGATAAGGCGTGATGCTGGTGACGTTGCGACGATTAAGAAGGTATAAGAAGGGTAGACATAGACCTGCCACTGCCAATGACTCTAATGACAAATCACTGGTATAAAATAAAGCGATGATTAAAATGGCGCCAATATCATCGAAGATAGCAATCGATACTAAAAATACCTTTAAAGAGTTGGGGACGCGATTGCCTAACAAACTCAAAATACCTAGGGCAAAAGCAATATCGGTCGCGGCTGGAATCGCCCATCCTTTCCAAAACTCAGGCTCGTTATAGTTAAAGAGTAGATAGACAATCGCTGGCATTATCATGCCACCGAGTGCCGCACCAGCTGGCAGGATGATTTGCTTAACGTTAGACAGCTCACCGATCAACACTTCACGCTTTAGCTCAAGTCCCACTAAAAAAAAGAAAATCGCCATCAAACCGTCATTAATCCAGTGATGAGCGTCTTTAGCGATAGCAAACTCACCGATTTGAATGGCAACGGGTGCGTGAATAAAGCCCTCGTACCACACATTAAGAGGAGAGTTGGCAATAATCATTGCAGCAATGGCAGCCAATGCTAGGACGATACCGCCCGCTGCCTCAAATTCAAAAAATGCTTTAATCCTGCGTATTGCCATATCATCCTCATTTGCTAAACACGAATTACAAATTAATCCAATAACCTCAAATATCTATGACATGACTCATAAAGACATGATAGACAGCAACAGTTTCTCATACTCTTATTGATATAGACAACAAAATACGTCAACCAAAAGTTATAAGTGCCACTTGCCACATTAATAATAGCGATATTATAAAGTCGATAGAGCAGACAAAAGCTTGGTCAGTCGTTACATACTTTTAATCAATCGCTGTTTATCTTAGATACTTATTAAGCCGTTAGACAAATCTAGCAGACTTTTTTACGTTTTTGGCTTTTTTTAGCGTTTTATCTTTATAATGATTGGCATTTTGTGATGTTCTGTCACAGCTTTAATACATATCAGTAGTACTATCAGCTAATGAATAGCAAATTTGATAGCAACATTGCTACTAATATTTTATTTCCAGTTCTTAAAGCCCGTTCTTAAAGCCAGTTTTTAGAACTTCCTCATTTTCCATCATAAAATTTACAGGTCAGCGTCATGGACTTATCGCTTTCGTTAGAGGTTATATTAATGCTCACCGCTGTGGCAGCGTTGGCAGGCTTTATTGATGCCATCGCTGGTGGTGGCGGTTTATTGACCATCCCCGCCATGTTACTCGCCAATATCCCACCAGTGCTAACGCTTGGTACCAATAAGCTACAAGCCGCTTCAGGTGCGCTAGCAGCCTCTATTACGATGATTAGAAAAGGGGTGGTCAAACCGCAACGTATCAAAGTAGCTATCGTTGGCGCTTTTATCGGTTCTGTTCTCGGCACTATCGCTGTACAGATGTCGCCGCCAGATCTGCTTGAGACACTGATTCCGTTTTTGATTGCGGCTATCGGGATTTATACCTTGTTTGCGCCTCGACTTGGCGAAGTAGAAGCTGCGCCGCGTATCTCAGAAGGTAAATGGCAAAAAGTGGTTGCACCGCTAATTGGTTTTTATGATGGTTATATTGGACCAGGCACAGGGATGTTTTTTGCGCTCGGCAACGTGGCATTGCGCGGTCGTCAAATTATCGAAGCAACAGGCGCAGCAAAGGTATTGAATTTATCGACCAATATTGGCTCGTTAATATTCTTTATTTTGGGCGGTAATGTCTTGTGGAAAGTAGGGCTTGCCATGATGGTGGGACAAACGATAGGTGCGTATTTTGGCTCTCATATGGTGGTCAAGGGCGGTAGTAAGCTGATTCGTCCGATGATTGTAGTGGTATGCTTGGCGATGATAACCAAATACGTTTTTGGTTGATTGTTGTTCAACACGCCCTAAATGTATTTAGCAAAGAAAAAAACCTCAGCCAATATGACTGAGGTTTTTTATGTATCGTGAATAAATTATCAAAATCTATTCAATATAAGTGCCTAGCGGCGACGATCGATATCATCGTACTCACTGCCCATGATCCCATCACTAAAGACTTCAGAGAATTCACGCTCATTGTCTTCATCAATGTGACCATCAAACACGTCTTTTGCACCAGCGTTAGGATCGTTATAAATAGCCAAATCCATTTTTCCTTCTGATTTTGCCACAATAGCCGTCACAGCGGCATCGCCACCGACGTTCACTGCGGTACGTAACATATCAAGGATACGATCCACACCTAAGATAAGACCGATGCCTTCGATAGGTAGACCGACTTGAGCAAATACCATTGATAGCATAATCAGACCAACACCCGGTACACCAGCGGTACCGACGGAAGCCAAAACGGACATTAGAATGACAGTCAGATACTCAGTCACGCCCAAGTCAATACCATAAATATTGGCAATGAAAATGGTCGCAGTACCTTGCATGATGGCGGTACCATCCATGTTGATGGTCGCACCAAATGGCACCGTAAATGAGGCAACTGAGTTATTAACGCCCATGCGCTTAGTGACCGTACGCAAGGTAATAGGAATCGTCGCGTTCGAGCTTGACGTACTAAAAGCAAAAATCTGAACTTCACGCATTTTTGCCAAAAAGGTTTTGATGGATAAGCCCGAAGAGACTTTGAGTACAATCATCATAGTGACAAAGAAATGGAATGCCAATGAGCCGACCAATACCGCCACATAACCGAGCAGTGACCAAATCAAGTCTAAACCCAGCTCTGCCATTGCTTTGGTCAATAGCGCAAATACACCATAAGGTGCAAGATTCATAATGATGGTCACCATTTTCAAGATGACTTCATTGATTAATTCTAAGCTCTGCACTAAGCCTTTGGCAGGTTTACCCACCATCAAGATACTAACACCGATCAAAATAGCAAAGAAAATAATCGATAACATATCACCATTTGCCATCGCGCTGATGGGGTTTGATGGGATAATATTAGAGAACACATCTAGCAGTGGTGGTGCTGAAGCTGCTTCAAATGCCGCTTCGGTTTCGATATTCATGCCTTTACCGATACCAAATAGCACGCCAAGCCCAATCGCTGTTGCGATAGCCAGAGCTGTTGTCATCATATAAATAAGAAATGTCTTGGTGCCGATGCGACCAAGCAAACGAATATCCCCAATACCGCAAACACCGCAAATCAGTGAGATCAGCACCAAAGGCACGACTAGCATTTTGAGTGAGTTGACAAATAGCTTGCCGACAATGGCGAGGAAGCCATTGGTAATGTACGTATGAATGAAACCGCCTTCAGCGTTCAGTCCTGAATAGTTTATAAACAATCCCAGTATGATACCGAGTACCATAGCGACAATAATTTTGCCGGTCAGTCCCATATTTTTCCACATAACTTATATCCTTTGTGTACGTGCCCCAGTAGCGAATAGATAGGCTGCTCACATCAATGTGATTGTTGCCATTATTATCACCGCTCTTGCTACGTCTATTAAATTCTTTCAACTTCCACTTAGTGTCACGTTTTCGGGGCACAATATAAAATAATTGTTAAGGATACTGCAACGTTTTTTTATGACTAAGGTAATATAAATCAATAGTTAAGTTATCTGCGCCGAATTTTTCGCGAGTAAAGTAGGTAAATGACAAGGCATATTGACCAATATTAAGGCGTGTTGAACATTCAAAAATAGATATTGCTGATCGCCAAAACTGTTCTAGACAAAGCATAAAATGACGGTAATGCTCATGCCTTAATTAGTTTTATAACATATTTTTTATATGGAGCTGGGAGAATTTATTATTATTTCCAATATTAATAGAGGGAGACAGGGCTGTTTTTTGCCATTTCATTGTTAAAAGTAGACGCTTAGAATGACTAAACTGACTATTTTTAACGTCGAACTGCCTAAAAAACAGTCTCTGTCAGTGTCATGGTTGAATCATCAAACACACCTTAACGGTTAAAAATGGCGATTCATAACTAAAAAAAGACTGCTCAAATGGGGCAGTCTTTTCTAAGTGAATGATCAGAATGTATCGTGCAAGGCTTCTAGCAGCCTTAACATCTATTGTTTTTTAAATATTTTAAGCCTGATTCCTTTGTGTCTTGCTATTTCAAAGCTTGTTATTTCAAAGCTTGTTATTTCAAAGCTTGTTATTTCAAAGCTTGTTATTTCAAAGCCTATTGTTTCAAAGCTTGTCATTTTAAGAATTATCAAAGCTTTTTATTCTAAACTTTGTCACTTTCATCACGGCGTAGACCATCCTGCCATTTAGGATCAGTAGCGGCAGGCTTGTCTATATCATCCTTCATATTTTCTGCATCTTCAGATATTTCAGAACGCTCTAGGTCGTCAGCATTATGTTGATTCAGACGATGGTTGTTACTCATGCGTTCACTTAAGTGTGACTCTGCGTCACGGTGGCGATGATCTAGTGCTTCCACCTCAGGCTCAGACTCATCAAAATCGGTCTGTGAACGTACCTCCTCAATGGTATCTTGCTCTTTGACCATTTCTACATCACCGTCACTCTCATAACCATGATTGGGGTTGGCATCGCCAGTTGGTTTGTCTGTACTGACGGGCGTACCCAAATCATTAGAGTCGACATCATTTTCAGCTGTCATGTTTGTCGCAATGCCATTTCTGGCTTGCGCGTCATTTTTTAATTGTGCATAGTCCGTTAATTGCTGTACGGCATTATCGAGGCTGTGTGGATTGGTGCGTTCTTGGGCATGCAATAAATTTTTATCGAACACATCGGTCAATAATGAGTCAAAGCGTATGGCGTTGTACTGAATAAGTACTTCTGCTTCTTCTTCAATAATATCGCCGTTTTGGCTGGCATATACCACATGATCCTCAAAAGTAAGCCCTTCAAAACTGTCCTTGTGTTCAGCCTTTTTAAACCTCTGCCATAATGGCTCGATGCTCAGTAGCGTTTGATAAGCGTGTTCCATACGTCCAGTGACATCATCGGCTTCAGTATTATAATAGACCATGGTTTTGAGGTAATCACGGAATGGGTTGGCTTCAAAGTCATCCATAAAAGCATCGCCCAGCTTGCGTTTGAGCTCATCGCTTGGCGGCGTAAAGATAGAGCCGCTGGGGAAAGTCACAAAACTGACCAAACTGGCCGCCATACGATTAGGGAAGTTTGCAAAAAAGGCTTCAAAAGCTTCTTGAATGGTATATAAGCTATTTTGTAAGGCAACCTCAGCATGCAAGCGTTCGGACGCTGATTTAGTACCATGCTCATAAAACTGCAAAATAGCAGTGCTAATGAATAAATGGCTATGAATATCAGCTAAGCGTCCAGACAGCATCTCTTTACGTTTTAAGTCACCAGCGAGCAACCCTAACGCCATATCAGCCGTTAAGGCAAAGCTTGCGCTCAGGCGGTTGATGTGTTTGTAGTAGGGACGAGTAAAGCTGTCCGCAAAGCTTGGTGAATGATTACTGCCACCGACATAACCTGCGACAAATGCCTTTGCGCCGCGATTAAAGGTATAACCCAAGTGTTTAAAAAACAGTGTGTCGAACTGTTTGAGTGCACCTTCTTTATCTTCGCTTTGCAGCAATTGCAGCTCATCAAAGAGATAAGGATGGCAACGCATCGCGCCTTGACCAAATATCATGAGTGAACGCGTCAAGATATTTGCGCCTTCAACCGTGATAGATACTGGAATTGCCTGATAAGGGGTGGCCAAAAAGTTACGTGGACCCATCTGTACCGCGCGACCACCAACCACATCCATACCGTCATTGACCACACTGCGCATGGTTTCAGTCGCATAGTATTTTGCCATTGCCGTCATCACTGATGGTGTGCCGCCTTGGTTCAGACCGCAGGTGACGAGGTGACGAAATGCCTCTAGCATATAAGTGTTACTGGCCATGCGGCTGGTAGCGTCTTGGACGCCTTCAAACTTGCCAACAGAGATTTTAAACTGTTCGCGTACTTTGGCAAAAGCACCGACAGACAGATACGTCATTTCACTGGCTGAGGTTGATAAAGCAGGTAAAGAGATGCCGCGACCAACGCCCAGGCACTCCATCAGCATACGCCAACCGCGACCTGCATTTTCGACGCCGCCGATGATGTAATCTAGTGGAATAAAGACGTCTTTACCATCGACTGTACCATTCATAAATGGCGAGCCAATTGGATTATGGCGTGGTCCTGTGATGACACCTTCATGGCTGGCAGGCACAAGCGCACAAGTGATACCGTAATCGGTCTTATCAGGATTGCCAAGCAAACCTTCAGGATCGTGCATCTTGAATGCTAACCCCACGACCGTGGCGATAGGTGCGAGGGTAATCCAGCGCTTAGAAAAGTTCATACGCAAACCGAGCACTTGCTCGCCCTCATGCGCACCATAACAAACCACTCCTGTATCTGGAATCGCACCAGCATCGGAGCCCGCTTCAGGACCAGTGAGACCAAAGCAAGGTACCTCGTCGCCTTTGGCAAGACCGGGTAGCCAGCGCTGTTTTTGTTCGTCCGTACCATAATGCATCAACAGCTCACCAGGGCCGAGCGAGTTTGGCACCATACAGGTAACCGCAGCGGTCGGCGAGCGCGAAGCGATTTTACTCATGATACGGCTTTGTGCATAAGAGCTAAAATCTAAACCGCCAAACTCTTTTGGAATGATTAAGCCTAAAAATCCATTGGCTTTGATAAATTGCCACGCTTCAGGCGACAGCTCTTTGTCTTCATGCTGAATTTTCCATTCATCAAGCATGGCGCATAGTACTTCTACTTCATTATCAATAAAGCTTTGCTCTTCTGCCGACAGCTCTGGATAGGGATATTGAGCAAAAGTGTCCCAGTCGGGATTGCCCATAAACAGCTCTTTTTCCCACCAGCTGGTACCCGCATCGAGTGCTTCGCGCTCGGTATCGCTCATGCTCGGCATTGCCCCGCCCAAAGTCTTGTAAACAGGTCTGGTAATCAGTGACTGACGAATAGGGGCGACGAGCAAAACGATGCAAAGTAAAGCAATTGGTATGCCCAAAATGAGCGACCAAGGACTGATAAAGGCAGTGACAAGGACGGTAACTAGGGCAACGATACTGCCTGTGACTCGTGATAGGGACAATAAAAAGATGGCCAAAACCATGGCTAATTGAATAATGATTGCCAAAATAAATAAGCCAATTGCCATGACTGTCTCCTTTTATAACGCTAAACCAAAAGCGCGAAAAATGTGTGTGTATTAAAGTATTTGAATAAATCTTGTTGTTATTTTTGCTGATGTTTAAGGGTCTGGTGAACAAATTAAACCAATGAGCCGTTATGGATTTTGTAGCATATTTTATAATCAATTTTAATTTGTTGAGCATTTTACAAAAGTGGCTTTGATAACTGTCTAACCAGTGACAGACAAATAAAAGACAAATTTAGCTATCAATATGAAACAGTTGCCGATAACTATCAATAGCTAAAATGCTACGCTGTGTCGATTATATGTATCAAGATTTTCTCATATAGGCAAAAATAACAGTCGTAATCAGTTATCCAAAGGGCGCTAAGCCGCTTTCTGCATAAGATAGTGTCTCATTGCGTCCAACAATGATGTGGTCTACCAAGGATAAATCGATTAAATCGCAGGCTTTCTTTAGCTCGTAAGTTAATAAGTTGTCTGCCGTTGAAGGGGTCGCATCGGTATGCGGATGATTGTGTGCGACGATGAGTTGGCTGGCGGCGTGACTCAAGGCATGACGCAGAACGTGTTTGATACAGACGGAGCAAGAGGAGATGCCGCCAGTAAACAGTATCTCAAAATTAATGAGATTTAACGCATTGTCTAAGCAAAGTACCGCAAAGACTTCGCGATGCTCCCCGCGCAGCTGAGTACTGATATAGTCTTTGACCATTTGCGAGCGCCCAAGTGCGTGACCAGTTTTAAGCTGACTGTCCAAATAACGCGTGCCCATCTCAAGTGAGGCCAATATCTGCGCGTATTTGGCAGGACCAATACCATGACAAGCCAGTACAGTCTCTTGCGGCGCTGCCAATAATTCTGCCAAGCTACCAAATTGCTCGATCAAATGACGCGCCAACTCGATAGCTGACTGTGACTGGGTGCCTGTGCGCAGAAATATCGCTAATATCTCGGCATCAGATAAATGAGCTGCGCCAAATTTCAGTAGTTTTTCACGTGGTCTATCATCTTCATGCCAGTCTTTAATTGCCATTATCACTCCTTGAGAATGGATTGCTGCCAGATATATTGAGTAAATACGGAAATTCTTACCCAACTTATCTCATAATTGTTACTATAAGCGCAATTTTATCTTTCAACTTTTTATTGATGCCATGCTTATGTCCAATATTGTGCTTGCTATCACTGGCGGTATCGCCGCCTATAAATCTGCTATCTTTGCCCGCCTATTAATCAAGGCAGGCTTCGATGTGCGTGTCATTATGACCACAGGCGCACAAGCTTTTATTACGCCACTGACCCTGCAAGCTTTGACTGGTAATGAGGTACATATCTCATTACTCGATGAAAAAGCAGAAGCGGGGATGGGGCATATCGAATTGGCGAAATGGGCGGACTTAATCATCATTGCCCCAGCCTCTGCCAATACGCTGGCTCGTCTCGCGATGGGCATGGCTGATGATTTATTGACAACCGTATGCCTTGCAACGGCGGCACCAGTCATCATTGCGCCAGCCATGAATCAGCAGATGTGGGCGCACCCTGCGGTCAATCTCAATGTCCAAACCCTGCGTGATATGAATTATCAAATTATTGCGCCTGCTAGTGGTGAGCAAGCCTGCGGTGATGTGGGAGCAGGGCGTTTGCCTGAACCAGAGCAGCTATTGGCAGAAGTGTTATTATTTAACGCGATGCAAACCACGCCGCAATTATTGGCAGGTAAACGAGTGGTAATTACTGCAGGACCGACGGTAGAAGCTATCGATCCGGTGCGTTACTTATCCAATCACTCTACTGGCAAGATGGGATTTGCATTAGCACGTGCGTGCGTGGCTGCTGGTGCAGACGTTATCTTGATTGCGGGCGGCAAAGTGGCACTGCCGACTCCGCTGAATGTCACACGTATTGATGTGTTGTCGGCTAAAGAGATGCTGATAGTAGCTCAGCAGTGCGTAGATGGTACGCACAGTGCGCTACAGTATGTGCCTGAAGATGAGCACGACCATTCTCACGATCACGAACACGATCATAGCCATCAACATGAACATCATGGCGAGTGTGATTGCGGCGATGATCATAGCCATAGTCATAACCACAGCCATGAGATTGATGATAAGGAGCATGCTCATAGCGAGAATCAAAATGTAATGGCGGATATCTTTATTGCCACGGCGGCTGTCGCTGATTATCGTACTGAAGAAGCTGCCCCGCAAAAAATTAAAAAAACCCAAGATGCGATGACGCTGAGTTTGGTCAAAAACCCTGATATCTTGGCGACGATTTCGCTTGCGCATCCAGCGCTGTTTGTCGTCGGTTTTGCGGCAGAAACGCAAGATATCGAGCGCTATGCTCGTGGCAAACTGGTGTCTAAAGATTTAGATTTGATCGCTTGTAATGATGTTTCCCGAGCAGATATTGGTTTTGCCAGCGATGATAATGCCATGCAGGTATTTTTCTCAGAGCGTTATGAGCACGATAGCGTCACACTTGAGAAGGCGAGCAAAGATAAGATTGCCGAGCAGTTGGTTGGCATCATTGGTGAGACAATATGGCAACGCCACAATGGTCACAATGCCTAGTTATGTCACTATTAATCTAGATATTAGGTCTTAATGTTTATGGCTAATATGATGGATAGCGATAGCACCCAGACGTTGTTATTGATGGTAATCTTTGCGCTGGCATCGTTGCTACACGGTATTAGTGGGTTAGGTGTGACGTTGGTGACGACCACTGCGCTTGCTAGTATCTACCCGTTACCACATGCTATTGTGTTGGTCATTTTTCCGTCATTATTGCTTAATGCCATGACTTGGCTCGCGGGTGGCGGGCGCACAATCTGGCAAAATTTCATCTATTACGGCACGCGCTATTGGTTACTGGCATTGACCAGCTTACTTGGTAGCATTCTAGGCGCAAAGCTCTTACTATGGATCGATAGCGCCTATATTTTATTATTATTGGCAGCGGTTATTGGTTTTTACGTCATAAGCAGCTTGCTTGGTAAGCAACTCCGTCTACCTGCTACCAAGCCTGTGTTAATCATCGTTGGCTTTAGTGCAGGGGTGATTGGTGGCTCGACCAATGCCATGTCGACCATATTGATGATGTATCTACTGTCTGCCAGCGATGATAAAAACACCATCGCTAAAGTCGGAAATATGTGCTATTTTCTGGGTAAAATTGCTCAAATAATTGTATTACGCGAGCCTATTATGGCGCTCAGCAGTGGTGAATGGCAGCTGATTACTCTGCTTAGTGTACTATCGATTGCTGCGCTTTTAGTTGGCATCCGCTTGCGTCGCTATTTGCCCCAAGCGCGCTTTCGTCAGCTTATTTTATTGATACTTACCGTGCTTGGTATTCGTGTCGGCTGGCAGGGAGTTATGGCATTTTTATAAGATAGCTCGCGAGGCAGCTGGCTGTTTAGATGCTATTTTATGCGCGCGTTATTTTGTTATTTCATTAAAAAATATCTGTTGCGCCAAACGAAAGGTATTACAGTGCGCCTCAACCACATCGTCGATATCTTCTGAATAGCCACCACCCATCACGATAGCGATAGGAATTTTAGCGGCTTTTGCTTGGCGTAACACATATTCATCACGCGCTTTACAACCCTCTATCGTCAGCCCTAACTTTCCTAATTTATCAGTTGCCAGCACATCGACGGCGGATTGATAGAAAATCATATCGGGCGCAACGTCGCTAATCAAACGTGGTAATGTCGCCTCTAGTGACTGCAAATACTCCGCATCGCCAGTATCATTGTCTAGCTCAATATCCAAATCTGATACTTGCTTTCGAAATGGATAGTTCTTTGCGCCATGCATACTAAAGACAAATACGCGCGGCTCACCTGCCATAATACTGGCATTGCCATTGCCCTGATGGACGTCTAAATCGACCACTAAAATCTTTTGCGCCTGTCCACGATTTAATAATAAATTACTCGCGATACAAACATCATTAAACACGCAAAACCCTTCGCCATGATCAGCAAACGCATGATGCGTGCCACCTGCGACATTCATCGCCGCGCCATATTGCTGCGCATATAATGCACATTCATAAGTGGCATGAGCAATATAACGCCCACGTTCTACCAGCTCTGGTGTCATTTCAAAGCCAATGGCTCGCGCTTCCTTTCGTGGTAATGTCTGAGTTTTCAGCTGATACCAGTAGTCCGCAGTATGCGTGGTCAAAATCTCATCTTCGCTTAAACGTGCAGGGGCAAAAAAATTATCGGTATTGATAGTGCCTTCAGCCAATAGCCGCTCGGGAATCATGGTGTATTTTTGCATGGGAAAGCGGTGTTTTTCCGGCACGGAATATCGAAAAATATCAGAGTAAGCAATTTTTAGCATAGTGTTAGAGGATGTCTTTTTTGAAAAGTATTTTAAGGATAAATAGGTTTAAGCGCTTTGAAAGTAAGGTACTGATGAGACATTGTAAAAGCTACGGATAGCTATGATAGTCAGTTCATTACTGCACAAATTGCGTTGGCAAAAAGAAGGTTCTAGAATCTGATTGTTGACGTAGCTCGGTCAGCAATGTCGGTAAGTCTTCCGCAGGGTTTTGATTATCGATCAAATCACTAAATATCTCATTCGCGACCGTGGTCATCGCGATGACACTTTGTAATAAATGCTCGATAACATCATTACCGATGCCTACCGCTTCGACATCGATAGCGTGTTTGTAGCGTATTTCGCCATCATTGACATCCATTTCTAGATTGCCGATTAGCAAGTCATAATTTATTTGAGTAATCAGTAGCATCGCCGCGCTTTGATGACTCTCTGGTATCAAAAATGGCAAAATTCCATAGACGGCCAGCAGCTTGTTGTTTTCTTGCACGCGAAACAAATAGCCGCAATCGAGACTTTTATTGCGCATTCTAAGCGATAAGTGATGCGATTGCTGACGGTCATTGTTTTTGTTGCCACTGCTTTTGGGTCGATAGTGAGTATAGTGCCATTGCTTATCATTAAAGTACTGTTTCAGAAAATCGATAATGGGCGTGTCGCTAGCTTCGTGTTGACTGGCACTCGAGTTAAAGGCGTCAGTTTCTGAGTATTCGCTTGTGTTTTTGACATCAGATTCAGAATCGATTTTGGTATCATCATGAGCGTCACTAGTATCCTCATCATCTGTATCACTACTATATATGTCATGAGGCTCTGTTTGCGTCATATCAATTCCAACTTCATCAGCCTGTGCTGCTGAACCAGTCAGTAACTGTTTGAGTTTTTGCCACAAGCTGAGTGTGTTACGTTGACTCATAAGTATGGTGCTGTCAAATAAATGAATGAGATGGAAAATTGAGACAAATGCATCAAGACAGTAAATGACTAGGCATTAAATGCTAAGCCTTTTTTGATATTCGGTTGCTCATAAAACGCTTGTAACATTTCACGAGTATGTGCTGTCAACCACTCGCTTTCAATGGCATCGTGCACCACAGGTAATAGCGCTGTATTCAATTGAGTCATGGCTTGCTCATCAATATGAAGACTCGAAACTACCGTCGCAATAGTATCTAACTGATGATTACCATACCAAGTATCGATGCTCGCTGCCACAAGGCTGTGTAAGTAAGGTGACTGGCGCAGGCGGTTATAGCTTTGCTGAATGCTGGCTTCGATATGATCGATACTGCTGTTGTCAGGCTCATCACGCAGATAAGTCTGTAGATGACTGACAGGCTGGTCTTTGATTCTCGCCCAACCAGTGATTAATAATCGCGCGACTTCGTCATTTGATAAATGCTCTTGCGCATTGGCTTCTGCGCGGCGTGCTAAATCTTTAATATTACGATGCAAATACGCCTGCAGTTTTTCGTCAAGGTTCCTATTGGTCGCTTTTTCAAAAGAGCTGCGCCCAAATTTCATCAGTTTACCAGCAGCGCCTGCTTTATCCAGCGTGGTTTCCATAAAGTCATTAATGGCATGATATAGCGTTTGGGTTAGCAAATCGGCAAAAGTCTCGTTGCCGACCAGTGTATGAATCAAGATATTGCGTTGCTGCTCATGGCTACCCACATAATTGGCAAGGGTCTGAACTTGAGTGTCATCCACCAGCTCAGACAACGGCACGTTATCATTGACTGGATGATAAATAATCGTATGCAAGATATCGCGAATATCTTTACGTATCACATCAGTCATCGGTTGATTGAGTAGCCAGTCATTAATCAGCTGTTGCAAATCATCGGCACTGACATATTTATTTAATGGCTGTGCAGCAAACCATTGCCATGCCTGCATAGACAGCGGTTCAGCTTGAATGCGTAGCCATTGCTGCATAAACGCAACTTGTGCCTCGATTAAGCCATCTATGGTTAGCGCTGGCGTATCTAGATTTTGGTGATCTTTTGAAGTCTGCATAGGTTTTGAGGTCATAATAATCGACAATTTGTTATACTGTGTGGGTGGGGTAAGCATAAAGTATTATGCCATGAACGTCATCTGTGTTTGTGATGAATATTGACTGCTGCTTAATAAATAATGAGAGGTTTTGATGACAGCTCTGAATACCGCCTTACTTGCGCTTGATGAGCTGACCGTTCAGCGCGGCGAAACCCCTCTATGTGAAGGGGTAGTACTCAATCTGGCAGCTGGTAGCATTTGCCATTTAATTGGTGCCAACGGTACTGGTAAGACGACTTTACTGATGCAGCTGGCTGGGTTATTGCCAGTGTTAAGCGGTGAGGTTTATTATCAAGGAACAGCAATTTTACCTATTCAGCCTTTGTATGTGTCGCACCAATTGGGTATACATCCAAATCTAACGGTCGCACAAAATCTGACTTTTCTGCTGAATTTATATGGGATTAGCCCAAGCGTTACTGATATTGATGACGCCTTGGCTTGGGTCGGATTACAAGGCTTTGAGACGATTAGCTCAAGCCATTTATCTGCTGGGCAAACCCGCCGCATTACCCTTGCAAGATTATATTTATTGACCCCTGAGGTGACACCATTATGGCTACTCGATGAGCCTTTTACTGCCCTTGATGTCGATATGGTAGCGCGAATGGAAGACAGATTGCGCGATTTTGCCCATGAAGGTGGCGCTATATTAATGACCAGTCATCAGGCCGTTGGTGTTGCCAATCAAGTGCTCGATTTGTCCGATTATATGGTTTGAATACTAGTTTGCATACTCTCAGTATAAGTGTCCCAAGCATCCGTAGAAGAGCAAATAAATGATAGAAATAGACGGTCCAGTACAAACAGTGAATAAAAGCTCAAATACTGACTTAGCTGCGGTGCGCGGTATCAGCTTTATACAGTTATGGCGGCGCGAGTGGCAAGTCAAACAACAGGGTGCCGTGCAGTGGCTTTATCCGCTAGTGCTGTTTTTGGTCATTATCACCTTATTTCCGCTAGCAGTGGGTAGCGAGCCAGCGCTATTGCAACGCCTTGGCGTATCGGCGGTGTGGATTGCCGCTTTGTTGTCACTGGTCATGGGTGTTGACGGTTTGTTCAAGCCTGCCCTTGATAATGGCACGCTGGCACAATTGGTCGTTGCCAAAGCGTCATTGCCCTTATGGGTGTTGATTCGTTTGGTTATCCATTGGATTTTTAGTAGTGGTATTGTGGCAGCGCTTAGTTTACTTGCCGTGCCTTTGTTTCAGCTTAGTTGGTTTGAGGCGTGGATATTGATGGCTTCTATTGTGACGGGCAGTCCGATGTTGTTGATGCTGTCAGCGGTCGCGAGTAGTTTGACGCTGTCATTAAAGAATGGTGCGGTGCTAGTGCCTTTGATTGCTTTGCCGATGCAGTTACCAGTGTTAATTTTTGCCACAGGAGCGGTTGATTTATTTGCCACTGGTCTCAATGGTTTACCGATACTGGCTTTATTACTAGCAGGCAGTATTATCTCGGTTTTGGTGATGCCATGGGTGATTGCCATGACGTTAAAAATGGCGTGGCTGAATTAGAAACGACATAAGTTATGTACAACTCTCTGTATTGAGAGTTTGTAATAAAAACCCCTATAAAAAACCTTTGTATTAACAGCATGTTGAAAACTGGCAATTTTGCTATAATAGTCAGTTAACTAAGCAAACAATCACTTGTAGATTTTATCCAGTGTTTAACGCCGGCAGGTTAACAGGTAGTCGCGCCCATGATGCGCTATATCGGTTACAACCAATACGCTGTGCCAATAGGTTTATTCCCATGCCCAACTTGAATAACGTCTCATCTCCTAGCTTGTGGCAGCGCATCTGGCAAGGCTTTTTGACCACTGTGGGTACCAAGCAGTTTTTTCGCATTTTTTCGCCTTGGGTCAAGTGGCTGGCGATATTAGCCAGTATTTGCCTGTTGATCGGTAGTGTCTGGGGTCTCGCTTTTGCGCCGCCTGATTATCTGCAGGGTAATAGCTACCGCATTATCTTTATTCACGTACCCGCTGCCAGTATCGCTATTTCCATCTATTTTGCCTTAGCAGTGCTCGGGGTCATTTTTTTGGTTTGGAAAATAAAAACAGCTAGCTTAGTGGCGCAGGCGCTTGCTCCGCTAGGATTCTTGCTCTGTGTGATTAGCTTAATCACGGGCTCTATTTGGGCGAAACCCACTTGGGGTACTTACTGGGTTTGGGATGCACGTTTGACCTCTATGCTCATTTTGGCATTTCTGTATG
Source organism: Psychrobacter sp. NPDC064578 (assembly GCF_044901245.1). Classification (NCBI taxonomy): domain Bacteria; kingdom Pseudomonadati; phylum Pseudomonadota; class Gammaproteobacteria; order Moraxellales; family Moraxellaceae; genus Psychrobacter; species Psychrobacter sp. NPDC064578. Next base: position 183,561 of record NZ_JBJDPI010000005.1, on the reverse strand, counting down.
CGGGCGTGATGGCGTTATTTGCCGCGTTTGAGCATACTGCCAATCGTGGTAAAGCCGCCGCCATTTTGTCTATTGTTGGCGCAGTAAATCTACCCATTATCAAGTATTCAGTACAGTGGTGGAACACCTTACATCAAGGCTCGACCTTTACTTTGACCGCCGCGCCCAAGATGTCAGCAGATATGTGGATGCCATTATTACTGATGATTATTGGTAGTTATTTATTAGTGGCAACATTAGCGATTTATCGTACCAATACCCTTATCTTGTATCGTGATCAAGGCAAAGCATGGGTCAAAGAATACATTCGCGGGCAAGCTAAATGACGATAATGACTGTCGCCAAAAAAAATCACGGCTAGGAAAATATTATGCAGCCTTACTTTTATAGCGTATCTGAATTTCTTGCCATGGGTAAGCATGGCGTGTTCGTTTGGTCGTGCTGGGCAATTACCGTTGGCATGATGCTGGCGTTTGTTATTTATAGTCGGAGACAACGACAGGCTTTAATCAAACAGTTGACCATTCAGCAAGCGCGGCAAGCACAGCGCACTGCTAAAACAACCATGCCTGTCACCAAGCAGCCTAATTAGCTAGTAGGTTCGTCCTATCTAGCGTTAGCCGTTAATTTTTAGCCACTCAATCTGCAACTTAGCACCTGATAAAGAGGTGACTGCCACAGAGGTTATAGGGCTTATTGATTTGTCCGAAAAATGCTACCATATAGCCATTAGAAGAGTACGATTAGAAAGACATTTTTAGAACGTTTTTCTAATGGTAGTTTCTTCAAATTTTTCTGTTTTATATATTTGTATGGCATTGACTATAGTTTATAAAACAGTGACTCATTAATGAGGTAGTGGTATGAACGCAGTTCGTCGCAAAAAACTGATGTGGGTTATGTTTACGCTTGCAGGAGCGGCGATAGCCGTAGTATTGGTTCTTTATGCCATTGGGCAACAGACCGATTACTACTTTGATGCTACCGCGATTGCACAAGGTGAAGCACCACAAGATAAGCGTATTCGAGCAGGCGGTATGGTCGTTGCGGGTAGTGTCCAGCGCGCAGAAGACAATCCACTAAACGTTGAGTTTGCCATTACTGACTTTCAATCGACAGTACCAGTGACTTATCAAGGTATTTTGCCAGATTTATTTGCTGAAAACTCAGGTGTCGTAGCGACAGGTAAGATGCAGGGTGATACTTTTGTCGCTGGAGAAGTCTTGGCGAAGCATGATGAAAACTACATGCCGCCAGAAGTGGCCAAATCGATGAAAGAAAACAACCGTAGCGGTGTAGTGCCTCCTTCTGAGCAATATAATCCTGCTGAAAAGGTGCACGAGACTGATACCTTACAGCAGTAATTATATAGTCCGTATCATAGTAAAAGAGCCGCTAATAATATATTAGCGGCTCTTTTTTTACATGAATTTTAGTGCTAATAAGTTTCGATAATTTCTTATAAGAACTTAGTCGTCCCATTCAGGCGAGTAATCTGGATGCTTAATTTTGCGCCCACCAGCACGCGCTAAGCTGCTGATTTTCTCAATATCATCCGCACTTAATTGTACTTTTATAGCGTCTAAGTTGCCTTGCAAATGATCAGGGTTAGACGTTTTCGGAATAGCGATACGATGCTTGTCTGAAAGAATCCAAGCCAATGATATCTGTGCTGGCGTGACATTATGTTTGTCAGCGATTTCTTTAATAATCTCATTATCGAATACATCCCCGCGTGCAAGTGGTGAATAAGCTTCGAGTAGAATGTGGTGATTGTTCAAAAAAGTCTGCAAGGTTTTTTGCTTGATGAACGGATGAAACTCAACCTGATTGACCACAATCGGTACATCAGCATATTTCTCAGCTTCAATGATATTGGCAATATTAAAGTTAGAGACCCCGATATGGCGCGTCAAACTTTGTTTTTGTAGTTCGCACAAGGCAGGAATGGTTTCAGATAAAGGAACACGGTCATCCGGCCAGTGCAATAGTAGCAAATCAACATAATCAGTATCTAAATCTGCTAAAGAGCGTTTAGCGGCTGCAATCAATTTCTCAGGCTCAAACTTCATATCATCAGGAAAAATCTTTGTGGTCAAAAAGAATTTATCCCGAGATACCCCTGATTGTTTGATACCTTGACCAACTTCTTTTTCATTGCCATAAGCTTGAGCGGTATCGATGTGCTCGTAACCCATTTTCAACGCTTGGCTGACGACATCAACACAATCTTGACCGGTCGATTGCCATGTACCAAGCCCTAGTACAGGAATATTTGCTTGTCCAGCGGTACGAATATTATAAGTTTTAGCACGCATCTTATTATCCTTGTTATTTATGTATTTATTGATAGAGTATCGAATCATCAATACTCTGATCACCTTCTCTATTTGACCTACCCACTATAGAAAAAATTGGCAGCAAGTAAAAGGGCACGTGACGCTTTCCTACAAAGGACAAACAGGCTGTAACGTCATTTTTAGTAACTGATAGATAGACAGCAGCGAGCGGTTAAAAAATAAAAATCGTAAAATCGAGTCCATAAAAAACGCCCATCACTATCTAGCAATGGGCGTTTACAATCGGGACGAAGACGATATTTAAGTGTTTTGGATTTAAGTGTTTTTGGCTTAAGAGCTTATTGAGCAGCAGCTTCTACAGGGGCAGGTTTTGTTGCGGTATCCGTGTGCGCACTGTGATCAGAGCCCCAGATTTTTGGGTACTTATAGCCTGGGAAAGTTTCATGAGCATACTTTTTAAAGGCTTCTGAGTTATATGCATTGGTCACATCTTCGACCCATTTTTTGCCAGCATCTGCTGATTTGATGGCTGACCAGTTGACATAAGCAAAGCTAGGCTCTTGAAATAGCGCTTCAGTCAGCTTGATACCAGCATCCGTGGCATAGTTGCCATTGATGACGGCAAAGTCGACTTCATCACGAGCACGTGGCAATTGAGCGGCTTCTAACTCAATGATTTCAATGTCGTATTTGCTGTTATCAGCGATGTCAGTTTTTGATGCCGTTAGCGGATCAATATTGTCTTTTAGCGTGATCCAGCCAAGATCATCCATCATCACCAGCGCACGAGCAAAGTTACTTGGATCATTTGGTGCAGAGACTCTCATGCCTCTATAAACATCATCAAGCGTGGTCTTTTTACCTGAGTAAATGCCAAGTGGGGCAGTAGGTACTTGGAAAACTTCTACCAGATCAAGATTGTTTTCTTTTTTGAAGGTATCAAGATAAGGCTTATGCTGGAAGATGTTGATGTCCAAATCACCTTCAGCCAAGGCAAGGTTTGGGCGTACATAGTCAGTAAAAGCAATCAGCTCAACTTCGTAACCTTGCGCTTCCAGTGAGCTTTTCACTTGGTTACGCACCATATCAGCGAAGTCACCTTCGGTGGTACCGATGACGATTTTGGTATGCTCAGGATCGATATCGCTAGCGGCAGTCTCTGCTGTTGAGCCTTCAGTAACAGGCTCTTTAGTTGCTTCTGGTGCTGATGAGTTGTTGCAACCAACCAAGACTAGGCTTGATACGCCAACGGCAGCAAATGCAGTCGCTAACTGACGGCTGATATCTGTTAATTTCATGGAGCTTCCTTAATAAGAGGGATGGGATGGAGGGCAAACGCTGGCCATTAAAAAAGCAACATTAGGGATAGTAATGCTGCTAAGTTAACGACTGTTAAGTTAGTATCAAAATTAAAGGGTCTCAGTAACAAAGTCAAGCATTTTGCTTAGGATGAATCGGCATTAAACCCTGAGTATTATTCATATTAGCGTTAACTGGCTTTGTCTAAGTCTTTTTTCTATCGTTTATCCAAACGGTTAGCCAACCAATTACCTGATGCTTGAATGGATACAACCATTATTGATAGGACAATAACGATAAAAATCATTACCTCCGTTTGATAACGATAGTAGCCATAACGAATGGCTAAATCCCCCAGACCACCGCCGCCAATCATACCCGCCGCTGCTGAATAAGAGAGCAGGCTGATACAGAGAATCGTCACGGACAATACCAGTCCTGAGCGTGCTTCATTGAGTAAAACTTTAATAATGGTCAGTGGACGTGCGCCCATAGATTCGGTCGCCTCAATGATGCCGCGTGGCACTTCGCGTAAGTTTTGCTCGACCAAACGGGCAAAATAAAACGAACCTGCAATGGCGAGTACCAATGAGGCCGCAATCGGTCCAATACCTGTGCCAACGATAGCTTTCGTAAATGGGCTCATGGCAATCATCAAAATGACAAATGGAAAGGCGCGCATAAAGTTGGTGATGCCACCAAGCAGACCATACAATGTTTTGTTTTGCAAAAACTGTCGATCACTGGATAAAAACAAAAATACGCCAAACAACCCACCGATGACAATGGCCACCGTCGTTGAGATGCCAAGCATAATAAATGTATCAATAAACGCGTTCACAATCTCTTTGCGCAGGGCAAACAGCTTGTCTATCGAGGCGGATAATTCACTACCAGTTAACATATTTATTTCTCCTGCCTCATTAGTCTTCGTGCACTAAGCCTTTGCCAATCGGGGTGGTCGCTTGAATCAGACCGTCTCTCACATCTGCAACTTCCAAGAGTTGACCTTGATGCAGTAATGCGGCGCGATCACACAGCCTACGGATGACACTCATCTCATGAGTCACAATCACAATGGTGACGCCAAGTTGTTCGTTGATATCGCGTAGACAAGTCAACAAGCTGCGGGTCGTCGCAGGATCAAGCGCACTCGTTGGCTCATCAGCCAATAATACTTTAGGACTGGGGGCAATCGCTCGGGCAATACCGACACGCTGTTTTTGTCCGCCTGACAGCTGAGCAGGGTAGTGACCAGCGCGGTCTGTTAGATCAACAATCTCTAGGCAATCCATCACTCGTTTATGAATGTCGCGGCTCGGATATCCTGAAACAGTTAAATTAAAGGCCACGTTGTCAAAAACAGTACGATTGGACATCAGATTAAATTGCTGAAAAATCATACCAATATTATGCCGGGCGATACGCAATTCACTGGCAGACAATGTGGTCAAGTCGGTGCCATCGACGATGACTTGACCAGCATCTGGACGCTCAAGCATATTGATTAGGCGTAGCAAAGTAGACTTACCGGCACCCGAGTATCCCATTAGGCCGAAGATTTCGCCTTGCTGGACAGATAACGAGGTCGGTTCAACGGCAGTAAACCAATGTGGTTTGCCATCTTTGTCTTTGATTGATCGGTCGCTTAAAAAACTCTTGGTCACATTGTTTAAGACAATCATGTCATTCATGGAGGGCTCAAAATTCAATAATTTTTTTAATAGTCACAAACGCGCTGTCGGGCCTCTTTAACAATGTAAGAAGCCAATTAAGAAACAACCGTTAATAACCCTATAATAAGGGGCGCTAATATAGCATATTATCGAGCACTTTGGATATGAACATCCGTGACAGGCTTATGATTAATAGCTATTAGTAAGAGGGGTTTTATAGAATGTGAGTCGCGACGATCGAGTAGAATGAAGTGTCTGTTCATAGCACCTTATATAGTCATTCCACTATAAAAGTATTACGGCGTTAACCTCGCTTGAAGTATTAAATATACATCTACACTCGGTTGCCTTGTACTACTTTTAAATTGACTCGACTATAGCATCGCTGACTAGGTCGTGTCTTCATTTTAAAAATGGTGATAAACATGAGATAAATTGCCGTCAAACAAGGAAAGTAGCGCAAATAATATCGAGATATTGATACGCTATTTGACGATGTTTGGCAAAATTTAGCCATTTTTACCCATTCTAGTCATGCTGGTGATAATGTGGGTCGTGCTTGACTGGTATGACAACTAAAAACCTGGTATGTCCATTCAACGTATCAGTAATGATGCGCCCTTGATGGGCGGTAACGATTTGTGATACTAGCGATAAGCCTAGTCCAGAACCTTTATTTTTTTGTTGCAACCGCACAAATGGACTAAATACTTCTTCACGTTTGTCTTCTGGAATACCCGTGCCTTCATCAATCACTGCTAATACTGCATATTTCGGTAATGGGCGTACAGGATCGGTCTTGGCTTTTTTTAGATGCTTGGCAAACAAGCCTTCTTTGCGCGGTGTACTGAGTACTTCTGTAGGATTTTGAGTGTTATTTTGAGCATCACCCTTGTCGCGTGTATTGCCCCCTTTATTTGTTATGGCGCCTTTGGATTTGGCAGCTGTATCATTCAAGGCAGTACTCTTAGCGTCATTGATAACTGCAGACGGCTCTTCAGTGTCAGGAACTGCTTTCCAAACCACCTTTTTAATTTTGTCAGTCAAATCATTGGTAAAGTTATGATAATTAGCAATCAATGAGGATGCGCTGGTGCTTCCAACGGTATCGTTACTGTTGACTGAGTTTGCCGAAGTACTTGCGTCAGTTTGAACACTATTCGCATCAGTAGATTCTGTTGTCGCACAGGTCTCAATAGAGTCAATGTCTCCGTTGATATTATTAATATCAGCCTTATCTATTTTAGTCTCTATATTTACATTGGTATCGGTATCAATATCGGAATTGAGATCATGCTCAACCGCAATATTTTCTCCGTTTCTATATATCGGTGGTGCTGGCAACACGATAATAGCATCCGTTGCTTCAGATTTAACTTTACCAGTACTATGAGAAGAATCGTTTGAGTGTGTATGACTATGCGCAATATGATTATGCGTATTGTCTTCATTAACCTCGATTGGTTCGTGATAGGAGTCAAAATCAGAGCTATTATAATCAGCAAAGCTACTGCAGAGTATCGTTTGTAGCAGGTAATCAGGTATGGTATCTGCTTCATCAATAGTTTGCACACCATACAATAGTACCGTCACGGGTGGCTTGCCGTGTAGCATGGCATTGGTTAACAAGTTACGAATCAAATGAGTCAACATCGATGATTGGCCATCGATCACAATATGTTCACCAATGAGCGTCGCTTCAGGATAATGTTGCCGCTCTTGATTCACCAGATCGTATAAATCTAAACTTTCAACTTGCTGCAAGGCATGACCGGCGTCTAAACGACTCACCAGTAAGATACTCTCTACCAAATCATTGAGCCCTGACAAATCGCGGTTAATCGCTTGCGCACGTTTATCAAACTTTGCTTTGGTATCAGATGGTAGCGCCCCTGCGAGCATATCCATCATCTCAATCTGTAAGCGAATACGAGTAATGGGGGTACGTAGTTCATGAGAAGCATGTGCTAAGAGCAGGTTATTGGCATCGATAAGGTGTTCGATTTTTTGTGCTGCTTGGTTAAATCCACGCGCTAGTGAGGCGATCTCATCGTTACCACGAGCATTCACCCGTACGGTAAAATCACCATCACCCAGTTGCGCCATCTGCTGGCTCATCTGATTGATGCGCCAAGTGATGGTACGAGCAATCCACCATAGGACACCTGCCATAATAAGTAACAGTAGTAGTGTGCCAGTAAATAAATTCAGCGCAGAAGAGAGTACTGGTTTTTTAGGCGGTAAGCGTGATTCATACAAAAGTGTATAGCCGGTGCTGCTATAAACCTGAGCTTGCTTGGTAGGGGAGGTATCTGCGAGAGAGGGAAAAACGCGTGAAAATAAAGAGGGCGGTGCGGGCAACTCCAACGGCAAATCGCTGTTATCCGTTTGCATTAGCAATCGACCTTCGCTGTCATATAAGCCCATCTTTGCCTGTAATGACTCATCAAAGATATCAAAGCTCTTTTTGACCACTGCTAGCATAAAGCGCGCTTGCAAGCGATTGTCCTCGCTAACAGAGATATTCAGCTCATGCAAGAAGGGGTCTATTTGTCCTAAAATCTGAGTGGCCAATACTTCTGATCGAATACTTGCATCTTTATCGTGCACAAGTTGCGTCAACAGCACCATCGCCACTGCAAATAAAATAAGTGCCAGCATGACACTGGCAAATAATTTGGCAAATACCGAACGAAATCCCAACTGCTGCATTAAACCATCTCTACTATCAGCCGTTTATATCCACTCATACTTCTAATTTGCATAAACAATCCAAAAGTATGGTTTGTATCGATTAATTTGCCGCTTTTGCGATCAAACTTGATCAGTGGCAAATTGATAACCAACACCGCGTACGGTAATAATACGTTTTGGCTGGCGTGGGTTGTCTTCAATTAAAGCACGCAAGCGCGAGATATGAACATCAATGGCGCGATCGATATTATCTGAGCTGTCATCATTAGGCATGGCTTGCCACAGTTGCTCGCGATTCAATACTTTACCAGAATGGGTGGCAAAGTAATGCAATAATTGAAACTGATGCGTCGTTAAACGAACAGGCTCATCGTCGATGGTCACTTCATGGCTATCAGGAAAGACACTCAAACGACCAAAGGTCAAGCTGTCAGACTGGCTATCTGCTTGATTGGGCTGCTCATGACGGCGAATAACAGCACGGATTCGAGCGAGAAGCTCGCGTGGCTCAAAAGGCTTAGATATATAATCGTCAGCACCCATCTCAAGACCTAGCACGCGATCGGTGGTATCACCTTTCGCTGTCAACATGATAATGGGCACTTTATTGGTCATGTTGTTTTTATTGCCGCGAATTTTTTGACAAACTTGCATACCATCCATATCAGGTAGCATTAAGTCAAGCACGACCAAATCAATGTCACGCTCTTTGGCATCCAATAAATCAAGCCCTTCTTGACCAAGTCCTGCATGATGGACGTCATAATAATTCATGGTCAGGTAATCGCTGATTAACTCAGCTAGATCAGGATCATCTTCGATTAATAAAATCTGCTTGCTCATGGGTTATCCTCTAGTTGTTGTTATGGTTGGCCAAACGTTTCATCTGTTTTGATATTTTGTATCACGATAAATACATCGCTGATTTTAGGATCTTAAACATTTAAACGATTAAGCCTCTAGGTTCTCAAACTTTCTAAGATTTCTCAAACTTTCAAGATATTGAGTCATTTAATACCAATGATTCAGAATACTCGCTTAATGCTATATATCGTACGGCCATATTGCCTAATTAAGCAGTTACAAAACAAGAGAGGCTTTGTTAATGTTTCTACACAATGTAACTGTCGGCATGCATAGCTATGAGACATTGACTTTTTTACCTTTAGCATCATCCGGTAAATCAGCCAAACAAATCAAACTGTCGTTGCTAATACCAGCAATTAAATACTGCTTTGTGATAGGGTCATATTCGACTACTTCAATAGGCTGGCGTGTCAGGCGCTGATCTTGTCCAATAATCCACACGTTAGCAGTTAACGGTGACAGAGGCTTATATGGTGACGTTTGCAATTCTGTCAAGTCAACATCGTGCAACGCGCGCTTAGGTACGATGGTGCCCACATCTATTTGACCATAATTAACCCGCCCCGTGACTTTCATATCTGGCAATAACTTGTCTCGACTTGCTTCATTGTCAATGACGTTAACATAGACCAACAGCTTTTTCGGCTGGCTGGTCGCGGTCAGTTTACTGACTTGTCCTGTGAACTGTTCCGACATACCTTCAGCTGTAAAATTGACAGTCTGACCAACCGAAAGTTGCGGTTCTGCTTGGATAGGTAGGGTCGCGATAAAGTGTAATTTAGTTTCATCGCTAAGCTGTAATAAAGGCGTGCGCGCCTCTAGTCTTTGACCTGCTTTGGCATATAAGTTTTTTACACGGCCAGAAAAGCTGGCACGCACAGTGACCAAATTATACTGATTCTGCTGCGGTTTTAAGCTCGCCGTGCTATTAGCGCTGGTTTGGTCATTGTTTTTAAGGTTGCCGACTGCGTTTTTAGGAGTGCCCACTGTGGCGTTTGCTGCTGCCTCTTCTTTGTTAGCAATTGGGTCGTTTTTAGTGGTTGTTGCGCTATTTTCTGCTGTAGGCTGATTGGGTTTTGAGCTAGCGTCTGTTTTTTGTGAGTGTGTTTGCTTTACATCAACCGCATCGTTCGTCATCTCAGAATCTGGGGCAACGCTGTTCGATTCTGAAGATTGTTCCTTAGCTGGGTTGGATGCATCTGCTGTTTTGCTTTCTGATTGCACGCGTCGAACAATAAGCAGCGGCATATCTTTTTCTACCCATTGACCCTCAGTAACCAGTATTTCTTCGACGTTAATGGGGTATGCAGCGATAAGCTTAGTCTGTTTGATAGGTTCGATCTTACCTTGTAAACCAAGACTGGGCTGATAACGTGAAGGTTTTATGCTCAATATATGATCTGGCGTCATGGTCACACTATCATCAGTAATGACAATAGGGGTATCTACAGTCTCACTGTTTTCTGCAGTCACAGGCTCATTGGTAGGCGGTGATGGCTGACAGGCAGCAAGAAGAAAAACACTCAGTAGATAGGTGCTATTTTTTAAAAATTTAGAAGCCGTCATAGCAGTCACCATAGTAGTCATCGTTTTATTATATAGTGAATTGCAACTGGGTGAAATAAGTGCAGAAAACTTAATAAACAGCTGGCAATAAGGCTATTAAATCCAGTCATTAGCTAAGGTAGGAGTGACAGCAAGTTTGAACAAATTTTTATATTACTGACCAGTTCGAATATTGGCTCACTCATAACTGGAAATTAGTCGATAACTGTGCTAAAACAAACATAACAAAATACAATGATACATTTTTATCACAAAAGAAAATTATTCAGCAATGTGCCAAGTGTTTCTATATAATGCAGAAATATCATAAGGTTGATGGTTATTCTACTTCGGGCTTACCTCTTTTATCGTCAAGGTCATCAGTAATAAAAGGTACTTTACCTTGTTTTAGACCAAATACGGTTGCAGTGGACGATAATAAAAGCAAAATAAGTCGTCTAGAAAGCCATAGATTTGGCGCAATTTAGTAAGCTTATTAATTAGAAAGTGCGTATAGTAGCCCATGTTGACGCTCTGTTTGACAGGCAGATACTGGCAGATGATATGTCGACTGTCATAACATATGGTAATGCAAATTTAGCGTCTCATATCAGTCCAATAATGAATGATATGACAAGTTGAAATAACCGTTAAATTTTTGCATTGATGGATGGTATTAAGAATAAATAGTCGTTTATAGGACACTGATAATGGAAAATAATTTTGATGGTTTAAAAGTAATGGTGATTGATGATTCAAAAACCATTCGCCGTACCGCAGAGACTTTATTACAAAAAGCGGGTTGCGAAGTTGTGACCGCCATTGATGGTTTTGATGCTTTAGCAAAAATTGTCGATAACAATCCAGATATTATTTTTGTCGACATCATGATGCCGCGTTTGGATGGCTATCAGACTTGTGCGCTAATAAAAAACAACCCTGATTATGCCAGCAAACCTGTGATTATGTTGTCGTCTAAAGATGGCTTATTTGACAAAGCGCGTGGTCGTATTGTGGGTTCAGATGAGTATCTGACCAAGCCATTTAGTAAAGATGAGCTGTTCGAGGCAATTAATCAGTACCGCTAATATAAATAAGTCCACTTGTAGACATATCATTAAATATTGTCTTACAAGTTGGTATGATTTATGCATTGCTATGCTTTATATAGAATCAGATAAATTAGGCTAGGCATTACGGTTAAGAGATTTAGTATTGATAAAATATTACTAATAACTGCTCAATATTTAATCGAAACTGTTAAGAGAGTTGCCCTGCCATTCATGGTTGGCGTGCTACTTTCAGTCGGATTGTCTCAATAATATAACAACATATCCTTATGGATACTTTCGAAAATAAAGGAAATTCCTATGACTACAGTTTTAGTCATTGACGACTCACCATCTGAGATGGCGAAATTTCGCGACATGCTTGCCAGACATAATTTTAAAGTATTAGAGGCGATAAATGGTGAGCAAGGTTGCCAGATGGCCATTGATCACTTACCAGATGTCATTTTAATGGACGTGGTTATGCCTGAGATGAACGGTTTTCAGGCCACTCGCAAAATTACTCGAGGTAAAACCACCGCGCATATTCCAGTGATTATGATCAGTACCAAAAATCAGGAAACCGATCGAGTTTGGGGAAAACGCCAAGGCGCTAAAGAGTATATGGCAAAGCCCGTTGACGAAAATGGATTGGTTAATATCATTCGTAAAGTAATGGAGTAGATTGTGGCTTCCAGAGGGTTTATTGAGCTTCTGCGTTTAGCAGACTTGGCACGCGCGCGCAAAAGTGGTCGCCGCGGTGGACAAGAGTATGACTGGCAAGGTGTGGTATTCGAGATTGGCGGACAGCGGTTAGTTGCACCGATGGGTCAAGTATCAGAAGTATTGGCCATGCCAGAGTATACCAGCTTGCCTCTAGTGAAGCCTTGGATGCTAGGCATCGCCAATATCCGCGGACGCCTATTGCCAATCACTGATTTGTCTCAGTTTTTACAGGTTCCTAGTCGTTTAACGCAAATGAGCCAACGCAAAGTCATTGTCATTGAACATGACAATCTCTTTTCAGGACTGTTAGTGGATCAAGTTATTGGGATTGAACAATTTACGCATGATCAATACCGTGCCGAAGCTATAGAGCCTAATTCGCCCTTTGCTCCTTATAATCACGGTAAGTTCTTTAAAAATGAGCAAGATTGGTATGTTTTTATGCCAAGCCTGCTCGCACAAGACCTGCAGTATACCGATGCTGCAATATAGCAGTCGATAACAGCTATCTGGCTGCTATAACGATGACGAAATAATAGCGAATGACATGATACGGTTGGGTGTCAGTATTCATACAGGCTTTGCTAATCACTGTTGTTTTTATAACAATAAGATTGTCAAAGTCAGTCACGATGAGACTTTGATGATTGTTTGAAAGGAATACGTACGATGAGTGATGTTATAAAGAAACCTGTAGCTGGTACGAACAATACAACAGATGGCAAGGACGCTAATAGCAAGTGGAAGTTATTGTTAGGGTTTTTTGTGCTAATCAGTGTGGCCTGCCTGATTTGGCTAGTCAATTCGTTATCGTCAGTAAGTCAGTACTTGGCTGATTTTAATCAATCCGTTACTTTACCAGCGATTATATTTGTCGTAGGGGTATTAGGCATCCTCTTTGCTCTGTATCAGTTACTGAAGCAGCGTGGGGGATCAGAGCGCCTACTCATTGAAAAAGAAACCTTGCGTCGTCGTCAGGAAGCAGAAGCGGAATCTGAGCGAGCGCGTCAAATTCAAGAAGAAAACGAACGTAACCAGATTGCTATTCTACGTTTACTTGATGAATTGGGTGATTTAGCAGAAGGTGATTTGACGGTTAATGCCACCGTATCAGAAGATTTTACTGGGGCAATTGCTGACTCAGTGAACTTTGCGATTGACCAATTACGTCAATTGGTTTTGGTTATTAACAACACGGCTGACCGCGTTTCGCAGTCTTCAGACCAAACACAGATGAATGCAGTCGAACTTGCTGAAGCATCTGAGCACCAAGCACAAGAAATTGCTGGTGTATCAGCGGCTATTAATGAGATGACAGTATCGATTGACCAAGTTTCGAACAACGCTTCAGAATCAGCGACTGTTGCTCAGCGCTCAGTAGCTATCTCTCATAATGGAGCGGAAGTTGTACAGCGCTCTATTGAAGGTATGAACGTGATTCGTGATCAGATTCAAGAGACCTCAAAACGTATCAAGCGTCTTGGTGAGTCTTCGCAAGAAATTGGTGATATCGTTGGTTTGATTAATGATATTGCTGACCAGACCAACGTTTTGGCATTGAATGCTGCTATTCAGGCATCGATGGCAGGTGAGGCCGGTCGAGGCTTTGCGGTCGTTGCTGATGAAGTCCAACGTCTTGCTGAGCGTTCAGCTAACGCTACCAAACAGATTGAAACCTTGGTAAAAACCATTCAGGCAGATACCAACGAAGCGGTTATGTCAATGGAATCGACGACCTCTGAAGTTGTGCGCGGTGCACGCTTGGCAAAAGATGCTGGTGAAGCCCTAGAAGAAGTGCAGAGCGTTTCTAATACCTTGGCTGACTTGATTCAAAACATCTCAAACGCCGCTTTGCAGCAGGCCGAATCTGCTGGTCACATCTCCCATACGATGAATATTATTCAAGATATTACCTCACAGACCTCTTCTGGCACAATGGCAACCGCGCGCTCTATTGGTGAGCTGAGCGAAATGGCTGCAGCATTGCAAGAGTCAGTCACTGGTTTTAAAGTATCAAACGATGATGAGCTACTAGAAAATGAGATGTTGGATACCGAAGAAGCGTTATCAGCAAATGTGTAATGACAAGTAGGTGTTAGACCACTGACCTTTTTTAAATTAATGTGTTAATAATATACTGTGCAGATACGATGATTTGCAGCAGTGACTATAGCAGGTGACGTGAATAATTTTACTCAACCAGACAGCAATTCTATCAAAGCAGTCAAACCCTCGTTGATTAAGGGTCTGCTGCAAACAGACAGTTTTGATGTGCAGCAGTGGCAGCGATATATAGAACAAGAGATTGGTTTCGTTCTACCCAATGTCCAGCTGCAATGGTTGATAAATGCAATTGAGCACACGGCATTATCACATGGATTGACAGTTGAAAAGCTGTGGTGTCAACTACCAAAGAATGATGAAATACGTCAGCAGTTATTGGATAAAGTACTGATTCACGAAAGTCGTTTTTTTCGCCATATGCCTTCTATCGATTTTGTCACAAAGTGTGCATTACAGCATCAGCGCCAGCAGCTTACTGCCACTAGTACTGATCGTGGTCACAACAATGATGCTAATGATTTATTTCGCATTTGGAGTGTTGGTTGTGCCAGTGGACAAGAAACATGGTCATTGGCGATGAGCTTGGCTTCTGAACAATTGATTAATTATACGATATTGGGTACTGATGTTAGCCAACAAGCCATTACAAAAGCACGACTAGGGCAGTATGATAAGCGGCAGCAGTCGTTAATTCCAGACCTGTGCCAGCAGTTCGTTCAGCCATGGCGAGCTAAGTGTGATATCAGTCAATCGCATTTTTATAAGGTGTCTACCGCAAAAAAGGCGATGACTGGCACTCAGACCGACTGGCAGATTGCGCCAATGTTACGACGCTATGTTAGCTTCGCTTTACACAATATTATTGAGCAAAAACCACCCACTTCGCACCTTCAGCATGTCATTATCTGTCAAAATATGCTGCTATATTTTCGCAAGTTTGATCAGCGTGATATTTTGGCAAGGCTATCAGAGCAGTGTGCGTTAGGTGGATATATTATATTGGCTCCAGGTGAGGCGTTGTTTTGGCGTCCTTCAAATATGCGCCGTATTGCGCACCCACAGGTTAATGTGTGGCAAAAAATTAATGTCTAGATTAGTGCCTAGACAAGCTAGGATAACCCTATGAAAAACCAGCCCAATGACATAGTGACGCTTGAGTGGTTATTACCACTGTTTAATCAGCAATTATCACAGATATCTGATGGCTGGCAGTTAGACGCTGATAGCACTTATTACGATCAGATGGTGCAACATTATCATCAGGTTGGCGGCGCGCTAACGATGATTCGCCTTAATTTGTTAGCAGATCTTGCCAATAAACTGAGCTTGCTGGCAGACGTGAGTAGTCGCGATCGTATTTCTGCTAACGACCGCCGCATTGGTCAGTTTTCTCATCGCTTGCTACAGCGTGAATTGAATCAATACGCAGGTATGGGTAATCACAACACCATTTTAATTGATAATGCTGCTGACGAGCTTACTCAAGCGCTAGCGAAACTGGGGGTAGCGCCAGATATCTCGGTCAGCTTGGCGAATACTCAGCATAAGAATCTAAATAATCATGCTATCGATGATCATATTATCGATGGTATCAATAGCATCGAAGTGATGATGCCGGCGAATAGAACGGCGACGCATTTAGCTGATTATCACTATCAACAATTATTACTGGTTTGGCGACAGCAAGTACAAGCGTTATTGGGTGCCAATACCAATCAACCGTCCTTATTGGCTACACTAGAAAGAGTCAGCCAATACTTATGGCAGACCACTCAACATGATGACTTACAACGCCTTTGGTACTTAACGGAACTGTGGCTAAATGACCTTGCTCATAATGATACCCCATTACCTGAGCATTATGCGTCATTGCTAAGTCAGCTGGATCAAGTAATAGAGTCTCGCACTCAGCAAGCTGAGTTATCATCAAGCGTTATTCGAAGCTTAATCATAAGGGTGTATATTGAACTAAATAGCCTTGCTCAAAGTAGCAAGCGCACTCAGTCACTCCTAAATGATTTGTCGCAAACGTCGCCAATGGGATCACGTTTTTTACCACGTATACTCAGCGAGCTTGAGACACTTATCTTTACTTTGGATAAGCCAGACACGCTTCTCATTCCTTTACAGAAAATACAAAGTCAACTCGAAGGTCGAGGTTGGACTTATTACGTGTCGCAAATACATGCAACTGTTACAGACATAGAGCAGGCTCTATCATCAGAAACAGGGTTTGCGCAAGAACAATGGCAGATTGAGCGTCAGCTTCAAGAGCTATATAACGCTATCTATCATACCGAACAGACGATATCTCTCAAGATAGGGGATGCCGCTTCTTTTACGACATTGTCTGCAACGTTTGAAGATATTGAAACGCAGTCGGAAGAAAGTCCTGCGACGGCTTCCGTTGGTGGAAGTTTACGTGAGCTGCGCATCGCGGTAGAAGATGTCAAACAAAGCTTCCATGAATATGTACAGCGTCAAGACATTGACTTACTGCCCATTGCTGCTGATTTTACCGATATTGGTGATGCTTTTGCCGACATGGGATTGCCATCAATTCGTCAAACCATGAATGATATGGCAAGCATATTTACACAATTGACCATTCATGAGATTGACGTACTCAGTTGGGATGTGACTCAGGCATTGGCTGAAGGGCTAACGTCTATTGAATTGTTGCTTGACTACCTTGCACAGCAGGTTTTTGACCAGCAGCTATTAATGCGGGCAAATGAGTATACTGCGACGGCCGCCCAACTTCTTACTCATTATATTGCATCGCCAGAGACCATTAAAGACACTTTCCTTACCCAAAAATCCGTAGCGACCAACGTATTGCGTTACGATGATAGTGGCGAGATTGCTCCTGTTAATAGTCAAAATGATGTTGCTAACCAAGCTTTGACTGATGTAGATAATGAGCGTGTGGTAGGGCAAGATACGGCTGATGGTGATAGTACTGAGAGTGACGCATTAACGCGTGCTCGTGAGCAAGTTAAGCCTGATAATTTTGAGATGGACGCAGAGATTCGTGACATCTTTATCGAAGAGGTGACGGAAGTCATTGCTGATTTAGAAGACTTTTTACCTATTTGGCAGCAAGATTCAAAGGATTTAACCCCACTCACTGAAGTGCGTAGAGGGTTCCATACCTTAAAAGGCTCAGGACGTATGGTTGGGGCTTTTAGCATCAGCGAGATGGCATGGTCAATCGAAAATCTGCTCAATCGTCTGTTAGATAAGACGCTGCCTGTCACAGATGAAGTCGTAAATCTGGTAATGGATACGGCAAAACGGCTACCAGCATTAGTGGTAGATTTTGAAGCGCAACAATCTCCAAGCTTTGATCCTGCTATTACTATTCTACAAAGCCATAATCTCATGACACAGCAACCTATCAATGCTGGGCTGACCATATTAGATGCTGTCACTGCTGATTCAGACTCAGCATTAGAACTATCGCCTCCATTCGATGATGATGCTGAACTGCTAACTGCTCTCGACATGAGCAATGAGTCAAACGAGACAACTGCTGACAGTACAAAGAGCACTGCTGTTGCTTCCTTATCTGCTATTGATATTCCAGCGATACTCGAACCCTTTATGCAAGAAACCGAGCAGCTAGCGGCAGATGCTCATGATGCCGATCCTGATATTAAAGAGATATTCTTAGAAGAAGCTGATGAAGTATTGGCTGAGATTGTACCTTTATATGAAGATTGGCGATTATTGCCAGCTGACTCAAGCGGATTGGTGGATATTCGTCGAGGGTTCCATACCTTAAAAGGTTCCGGTCGTATGGTCGGTGCAAATTATACTGCTGAGCTGGCTTGGGCTATAGAAAATATGCTTAATCGCATTTTGGATCATAGTGTGACTGTCTCAGCAGATATGCGTCAGCTTATTGCCGATGTGCTAGCTGCCTATCCTGCGATGCTAACAGTATTTGGAAATGACAGCCAAAATTATCCAGCGATGGTGCCTTTATGGATCGCATGCGCCAATGCTTATAGCAAACAGCAAGGGTACGAATTTAGCTATTCTGCCTTGTATGAGCAAGCATCAAATAGTTCTGAGGATGAGACCATCCAAGCGTCAGTACTGTCGCCTGCTATTGATGAGCATAGCCCTACCCAAGATAATCTTAATACAGCGATAGATACCACGCTGCAGACGATTAATTCTGTCAATGAAATGATAGCAGAAGCGCCTATTTATTTAGCACCGCAAAGCGAAGAAGAAAAAATGTTTTGTGAGATTTTTATCGACGAAGCAGAAGGACTATTGCAAGATATTGACCAATTCGTTGATGAGCATCAAGATCAGTCTTATATTGAAGTGACGGATGAGATTGTACGCGCATTCCATACCTTGCGAGGGGCTTCAGGTTCTAGTGCTTTAGCAGCGATCAGCGAGGTTAGCGCAACGATAGAGCATAGCTTAGAGCTACTACAGCAGCAAGATACTGCGATGAATGCTCAACATCTAGAAGCATTGGCGAAGTCTGCTACGCTAATGGACGGTTATTTAAACAACTACAAGCAAAACGTTCAGCCGCAAAATATATCGATCGAAGATGCACAAAGTCAGCAAGACATAGCCTCATTGCAAGCCATGCTTGGTGAGCAATACGTCATTAGCGATGATAAGGTCACGGCTGATAACAAACCAACGATAGAGCAGTTGTTAGATAATAATATTGATGAACTATTGGATGCTGAGTGGGAGTTAGATGACGCACTTAATCATTCTGAGACAGCACATGTTCAGGGCTATATATCGCAGCAAATATCGCAAATAGCTTACTTAGCCAATAAAGCAGAAGCGTTTCCAAAATTCACTTTTATTCTTAATGAGTTGGGTCACGCTTATGCCTATTTGAAAAATAATATTGATACAGCAAGAAATATCGATACCCAAGCGGTTTTACACGCTGGTCATGCTCAATTGGTTGGTTTGTTCGACGCGTTGGCTGGTAGCACGTCATTGAAGATTGACCAACAAGTTATTAAAGATCTACAACGTATTTACCAAGACGATGATAGCAATGGTGATGAGAGTGTCTTTGTCGTGAGAGCCGTTGCAGCACCTGAGCTACAGCTTGAATCTATTGATACTGATGCTGAGCTATTAGAGATATTTTTAGAAGAAGCTCAAGAGCTTGATGCCGCGCTGGATGAGAGTTTTAATAAGTGGCGTACTGATATCAGCAATATAAATGCGCTAAAAGTTTTACAGCGCCATCTGCACACTATCAAAGGTGGTGCGCGAATGGCAGGTATTCGTAGTATTGGTGATCTGACCCATGAAGCTGAAAGTGTCTATGAAGCATTCGTAGAAAATAGAAGAATACCGACAGCACAATGGCTTGAAATAATGCAAATAGTGCAAGACACAATGTCGTTGCAAGTACTGCATATCGTAAATCATAAAAAATCATTTTTTGCCTCAGCGCTGATTGAGCAACTACAACAGTTTGTAAAAGCCCAAGCCTTGCCAGAAACGGTAGAGCTAATCATACCTATACCGAAAACCCACTTCGAACCTGAAATACAAAGTAGGGTGGCTAACAACGCTCACCTCAGTGCTGACGTATCTGATACCTTGAGCCTAGACATGATGATTAAACAGTCATGGGCGAATGGTTTGCCAGATCCTGATATATTGTCGGTGTTTTTAGAAGAAGCTGAAGAGCTCACCAATCGTAATAAGTATCTGCAACTGTTCTTAAAAGATATCAATAATACGACAGCATTACAGGCATTGCAGCGTGATTTGCATACCATCAAAGGTGGCGCACGAATGGTCACCGCAGCTGGTATCGCTGATCTGGCACATGAAATGGAATCGGTTTATACAGATTTTGTAGATAATCGTCGTCCTGCTACCAAAAAAGTATTGGAGTTGCTGGTTGCCAGTCATGACTGGCTTGCTGATGCGATCTCTATCCTTAGACAACATGTCAATCCACCGACGCCTGCGCTATTGATTGAGGCATTGCAGCAATTTAGTAAAAATCCTGACAGCTTAAAGCAAATCCCTAAAGAATCCCTACAATCGCAGCATGAAGCGCTCTTTATTGCTAGAGAACAGCAAGACTCACAGTATCTGGCAAAAGATATTAGCGAGATGCCTTCTATGCTCAGCAGTACGGGTGAGGAAGATCAGAGTGCCAATAATAATGAGATGATTCGTATCTCAGGTGGTTTGATCGAGCATATGATTAACTTGTCTGGTGAGTCAGCCATCAACCGTGCTCGTATCGATATGGGCATGAGTAGCTTGACCAATAGTATCGAAGATATGGGTATTACGGTACAGCGCTTGGCTGATCAGTTACGTCGAATGGAAATCGAGCTTGAGGCGCAGATCTTGTCGCAGATAGACGATGAGCTGATTAATCATGAAGGGTTTGACCCTCTAGAGATGGATCAATATTCTTCTTTAAATCAGTTATCCAAATCTTTGACAGAGTCAGCCTCAGATTTGATTGATATTAATCATACCTTATTAGAAAAAACACGAGACAGTGAAAGCCTTTTGTTACAGCTGTCTCGTACACAGACCGAGTTACAAGATGGGCTTATGAATTCGCGTATGGTGCCGTTTACGCGCTTAACGCCACGTCTTGAGCGTATTGTACGACAAACTGCCAATGAGCTGAATAAATCTGTTGAATTAACGATCATCAATGCCGATGATGAGATGGATAGAACCATTCTAGAGCGCATCACTTCACCGCTTGAACATATGCTCCGTAACGCCGTCGATCATGGTATCGAAAACACCTCAACGCGTTTAAAAGCAGGTAAAGAGCGTAGTGGGCGTATTACTCTTGAGGTAAATCGAGAAGGTAGTGAGATTGTCATTCAGTTAATAGATGACGGTCGCGGCATCGATGTAGAAGCCGTTCGTAACAAAGCCATTTCTCAAGGCTTGATTGATGCAAATGATAATAGCCTAACAGATCTTGATATCATGCAGTATATTTTCCATGCTGGATTGAGTACCAGTAAGCAAGTGACGCAGATTTCTGGACGTGGCGTGGGCATGGACGTGGTCATCAGCGAGATTCGTCAATTAGGTGGCGCTGTATCAGTTGTTTCAGAGCTGGGCAAAGGCTCACGCTTTACGATGCGCTTACCACTGACGGTTGCGGTATCTGATGCATTGGTTGTGCGTGCTGCGGATCGTTATTATGCGATACCTTTGGTACAGATTGAGCGTGTGGTACGGATTAATCCAGAGAAGCTTTATGACTATTACCAGTCAGGCGATGCAACGTTGAACTTTGAAGATGTTGATTATCGAGTGCGTTATTTAAATGAGATTTTGTCAGGCAACGAACTGAATGAGCTGGTCGTTAATACCAATACCAGTTTGCCACTCATTATCATTAAGAATCGTAGCGGACAGAATATTGCATTGCAGGTTGATCAGATTGCAGGGTCACGTATCGAAGTCGTGGTCAAACCTCTAGGACAACAGTTATCGAATCTACCAGGTATTTCAGCAGCGACTATCATGGGCGATGGTTCAGTAATGCTTATCTTAGACCTGATTGCTTTGATGCGTAATGCGCAGTTGGTCAAAAATATCTCGCAATCTGCTGATTCTAAACGGAGTCGTTTAGAGTTTAAGTCTACTATTTTAGTGGTTGATGACTCTGTTACCGTACGTAAAGTGACGTCACGTTTCTTAGAGCGCCAAGGGTTTACTGTGGCCGTGGCAAAAGATGGTATCGATGCGATTGAGATATTACAAGACATGATACCAGACATGATATTGCTCGACATTGAGATGCCACGTATGGATGGTTTCGAGGTGGCTACTCAAGTGAGACACAGCAAGCGCTTACAACATATCCCAATCATCATGATCACATCACGTACAGGTGAAAAGCATCGTGAGCGTGCACTGGAAATTGGTGTGAATGATTACATGGGTAAGCCATTCCAAGAACAAGAGCTACTTAATAAAATCCAGCACATACTGGGTCAAAAGGTCAGCTTAACTTATGAAGGATAATGCACGTGTTTTGGCGCTAAGAGGAAAAAACAAGGATGATATTAAGGTGATGGTAGTGGCAGAAGACCATCATCAGCGTATGGCCTTTTCAGATACTGTACGCAGTTGTGGTTTTAGCCTTGTTGGCTGTATGTCACGGGCGCAACTGCAAGAAAAACAGGGGCGCTCTGATACCTCGATTGACATCTGGCTAATAGATAGTGATTACGACGACAGTGTGGTAGCCGCGACCACGGCATCTAAACCTGCTGCAGTGTTGGTGGGTTTTAGTCAAGCACCTTATCTAAATGAAGCGCCGCAATATGCCAAATGGCAGCGCAAATTAAAGCGTAAGCTGGCACATATGCTGGCATTACCCGTTTTAATGGATGCACCCGTGCACAAACCTGATAATGCTGATGCAGACTGGCGCTACGTAGTATTTTTGGGTGCTTCTATGGGTGGGCCGAGTGCTATAAAAGAATTTTTGGATAACTTGTCGGCGACGCTACCGGTGTGTATTTTGCTGGCGCACCATTTTAATAAAACGATGATTGGCACACTGCCACGCATCCTGAATCGCCATAATGACTGGCATTGTCAGGTAATTACTTCTTCGCAGCGTTTAAGAGCAGGACAGTGTCTTATAGCTCCTATTGATAAACAGATTGTTTGTGACTCTACCGGTCGAGTCATATTGCTAGAGCAAGCTTGGGAGGGTGAGTATAAGCCCGCGATTGGTCAGATTCTCAAAAACACCAGCGACGTTTATGGTAGCGAGCTTATCAATATTATATTTTCCGGCATGGGTAATGATGGTTCGCAGTATCTGGATCTCATTCAAGAAAACAACAGTCAATTGTGGGTACAAGATCCCAGCTCAAGCGCTTGCCCAAGTCAACCTCAGTCGATTATTGATTCAGGGTATTGTGGTTTTATTGGCAGTCCAGCAGATTTAGCACAAAAACTAACAGATTATATTGATGAAAGATTAGTAGTAGCCTCTTTGCATTAACTGATTGTGAGCGATGTATGAAACAAATTTTGAAACATTCGTTTGAGGCAGTGAGTTTACTGACCACGAATAACGGTATGCTTGATGTCACTATTGTGCCAGCATTTGACCAACCTGACTGGCTTATTCCAAGCAGCCTGATTTTGAGTGTGGATGATTATAATGAGCGCACGGCAACCTATGAATGGCAGCAGCAAAAGATAGTAGTATGTCATCTGCTATCACAGGATCAAATGCCAGATACCATGATTGTATTAGAGGGCAATACTACCGATCATCGTTTAGCTTTACAAACGGCAGGCGAGCTGCACCACCGACAAGTGCGTATTTCTGAGGTCAAAGATATCGACGTTCCTGAGCAATTTAACAGCCCTAAGCATGCCGATAATATAGACAGCGACAAAACAGCCCTACCTTTTGATGAAAACGTTATGCTATCCTATCTTTTCCAAACGGTTATGATTGATGATAAGGCTTATTTGGTGCCCGACTTAGACAAAATTGCGCATCAATTGGTCGATTTAGACAGTTAGCTTCTTGCTTATATCAGGATTATTTTTCACTATCAGAGAAATAGGGTTATCCAATTACTTTGATGATTGCTAATCGTTGAATGAGTGGTTGTTTTGTCTATAACATTGATGATAGATAATTAGTGATGAGGGTAATAGGACAGCTCATGAATAGTACCAATTCAAATGTGTCAAAGTGGCCAGTCAGCAGCCGGATATTTCACTGGATCAGTGCAGTTTTACTGTTGGTTACGTGGATAATGATTCTGTTGTACGATAATTTGGATAACAATCTTTATATTGGGTTGCATAAAGCGTTTGGTATTAGTTTGTTATGTTGGATGATAGCACGGGTGCTTAATCGTGTATTTATTAAGGCGCCGCCACCTGTACCGATGCCAAAGTGGCAGTTATTAGCCTCTAAACTGTCGCATTTTGGCTTATATGCTTTATTAATTGCAATGCCAATAGCTGGTTTGCTGATGTCCGTTTATGGTGGACGCCCCGTCGATATTTTTGGCTTGTTTCAAATCCCTGTATTTGTCACACCAGATAGAGGGTTGGCACGCTTTTATAATGACCTGCATACTGATATTATTTGGCCGACCATTATTGCCTTCACACTTATTCATATCGTTGCTGCTCTATATCATCAGTTTGTCAAAAAAGACAATTTAATAGCGCGTATAAAATAATAGTATCAAAATAATCGTAGGCTGCTATAGGTAAACCTACTATTTCATGCAATATAAAAAAGCCCTAAGTGATGATACTTAGGGCTTTTTTGTTTTTCTAAGACAGCGCTTATTTTTTGTGTTCAGGTAGACTGATATTCATCTCTAATACGTCTAGGCTGTCCTCAGAACGATGATTGATATTCACATCATCAATCTGTACGCCATTGACATATTTGTTGACCACTTCTAAAATCTCACGTTTCATTTTTTCGATACGATCAGCTGTTAAGCGGTTGTTTAAGCGATTTTCGCTCGCGACGATAACCTTAAGACGCTCAGTAGCCATATTAGCGCTACCTGCGCTACCACTGTCGTCATTACCAAATAGGCTACTCCAAAATCCTTTTTTCTTCGTCATCATTGACCTCCAAACCAGCGCTGTAATAGACTCTTTTTCTTCACGTCAATATGACGTAGTGGGCGTTCTTCACCTAAGAAGCGGGCGACGATGTCATCATAACATTGACCAGCAACTGAATCGGTATAATGAATGACAGGCTCACCATGGTTAGATGCTTCAAGCACTGAGTGACTTTCAGGAACAACCCCAAGTAATGGAACTTTTAGGATATCATTTGAAATGGTATCAATGTCCATCATCTCGTTGGCTGCTGCACGCTCAGCATTATAACGAGTAATAATCAAATGCTCACGTACAGAGCCTTGGTTTTCTTCAACCTTTTTGGTCTGGCTTTGCAAAATACCGATAATACGGTCTGAGTCACGCACTGAAGAAATCTCAGGGTTAGTGACGATGATTGCTTCATCAGCATGATACATGGCGAGTTGTGCACCGCGCTCAATACCAGCTGGTGAATCACAGATAATATAGTCGAACTGCTTAGACAGCTCAGACATAACCTCTGCCACCCCTTCGTCTGTCAGGGCGTCTTTATCACGCGTTTGACTGGCGGGTAGGATGTACAAGTTTTCAAGTTGTTTGTCTTTGACCAGTGCTTGCGACAAGCGTGCGCTACCAGTGATGACATCAACAAAATCATAAACAATTCGGTTTTCACAACCCATGATTAAGTCTAGATTACGTAGACCCACATCAAAATCGATAACGACTGTCTTATAGCCACGCAATGCTAAACCTGCGGCAAAAGAGGCACTTGTCGTGGTTTTGCCCACACCGCCTTTACCTGAAGTGATTACAACTATCTTCGCCACAATGGCACACTCCTATGAATCAATGGGATATCTTTTATATAAAAAAATAGCGCAATTGCACATTATTCACATGCTATATATACACTACCTGCGAAGGTAGCCTAGCATAAATAAACAAAAATTTATAGCACGTCCATAGTAAAGCAGAAAAACAGCTTATATATGGATCACAAAGCGGTGCTACCTAGAATTTGCTGGTCAATATTGCCTATTGTGAATAATAAAATAGACGCTGACGAGTAGTGTAGATAGTGGCAGAGCTAGCGATTCATCATAGAACAGTTTTGTTAAATAAACTTACTATAATATTAAATGCGCTGTTTAAACGTTTACTATTGAGATTTTCTAATAAACGTTTTTTGATAAGCGTCATATATGATGAAAATCGGCTTAGCCTGTTTACATTTATAAAAATCACGGACGCATCTATTGTTGTTAGCGGCAAAAGATTTAAGCGTCATCCATTACCGTAAATACTAAGCCTTCACCTTCTACAAATCTTACTTGTACAGATTTGTCAATCACGTGCTCAGGTAAGTTGTCTCGTAAGCAATAAGTTCCTGCCACTGACACCAAAGAAGGGTTAAAAACTTGACAAAAAATACGAGCATCCTTGTCACCAGTAGCGCCAGCAACCAAGCGACCTTGGGCACGACCGTAAACGTGCAAGCTATTATCGGTAATCGCTTCCGCCCCGCTATTGACACTATTGGTCAAAATCAAATCACCGCCCACGTGATTCAGGCTTTGTCCTGAACGTAGCATTTGATCGTAAATTAGGCTGGTAATATGCTCAGCGCTCACCAATGTCTCTGCTGTGGTGGTTGCTATCGTTGTTTCTGTGTTTGACTCGCTTATGGCTGCAGTATCATTGTTACTGTCTGAATTGGTACTGGTTGAATTGGTACTGGTTGAATTGGTGCTGGCTGATTCTGTATGTCTATCATCGGGAGCTTTACTCACTTGAGTTGCAGCTTTCTTGCTAGGTAATATACGCTCAATACGTTTGCCATCAGCAGGGAAGATGGCCAATCGCTGCTCACGGGCTTGCGCATCTAGTGTGCCAGTCACGACGCCAATAGGTTGTAAGCCCCACGACCATAAAAGCTCTACCAATGCTGAGAGATCTTGTTCAACCTCGCTATCGATAAGGATAGGGATGTTACTAGATTTATTACTAAGCGTTGCGGCAAGCTGGGCGTCTATCTCGCTTAAATCATCTGTGCTAAATTGCAAACGTGAAAAAGTCAGCATCTTGCCATAAAATGCCAATGCTGGTAATGCTGGCGCGGCGCTCGAGCCTTGGCTGTCGTTGTCTGAAACTGTCATATATAAATCCTCAAGAGATAATTCTGTCACTGTATTCACGGTGTTGTTTTTATTATCGAGTCATACCATTCATTTGCTTGCCAAGCCTAATGTTTTTTAGGTAGGGCGTGCTATTAGCAGTATGGATTATAGATGAAGCATCTCTTGATGCTTCCACTGCTGCACTTTTACCTGCGCTTCAAATTCTGTCAAACTGTCATCAATGATACTCGAAATCAAAGTATCTAACGCAGTATTATCCGTATCGATACTGGCAATGCCGTTGGCAATCGCTACCATCAATGAATCGAGGCGTTCGGGGTCTAGAAGGCGTTTATTCAGTGCGTAAACGACGTTTTCACCTATATTGTGACCGACGTGTTGCAGCTGTGATTCAATCAAGCTACCGGCAATCGGTATCATGCGTAGGTAGCGACGCAGCTCAGGCGTATTGGCCAAACCCTCTTCAATAGCATTGCCCATCTCGCTGGCTAATATACTGCCGCCACCTGATACTGCCGTCAACTCCTGCAGTTTTGGTGCTAACTCTGTGCGCAGTATCGACAGCACTGCTGCCTCAATCTCGTTACGATTATGAGTTATCGTTGATTCAATAAAAGATTTATGCGTTTTAGGATCGGTCAGTTGCTGCCGAAAGTTTTGGATAGTTGTCAATATGACGCGGTCGGATAGCTCTTCTAATAATAAGTCGATATAGAACCTAATCCGATTGATCCATGGCTGCGGCAGCACTTGGTAACCAAGCTGGTATAAGCGTCGCCCAATGATGACCGCTCGGAATAAACGTAAGGCACGCAGCTGCGGAAAGCACCCCAATACTTCATACCAATGTACAAAAGGAAAAAAGAACCAGCGATAGTAGACGTTTTGTTTAATCGCAATCGCCCAACGTAGCAGTAGCTCAAAGATCAAAAATAGGGTAAAAAATCCACCAGCGGTACGCAAAGGCTCATGTAAGGTATTTTGATACCAGTTGAGAGCATCGCTAATACTGAGCCATCCTGCGGCATTGCTACTAAAGCTACTCATCAAGATAGCATCAATACTAATCAATAATAGATCGATACTGATGGCAATAATCATCACGATATCGTAAGTGAGTTTTAAGCGATTTAGCGTTGGTCGGTTTGGCGGTGGCAGCGTATTATCAGGCGGCTGATGGGATACAGGCGCTGAGTCTAGAGGCAGGCTAGTAGAAGAGGAAGCGGGCACAGTCAAACCTTATAAATGATAAATAGCACGAAAAACAAGCGGCTCAAATAGTACAGGGCTATCAAGTCACTAACGGTCAAAAAGTCATGGGCTCATGACTATTCACATTATCAATGAATAGAGCCAAAAAACAACCCATCTTTCATTATAATTACGCATTATCATTTATGAGTTGGGGTTTACAGTCAGCATGTACGAATCGGCATTTACAAATTGACATCTAGCATTAGCATTTTAAACAACAGCGCTCAATCGTAGTTTAAAAACGACTTAAAGCAATTCACTGTTGTATGCCGTTGCTCTGTTAACGATGTCTCTAAGCGCTCGGAGCTTTAGGGTTTGTTTCAAACTCAGCCAACATATCGGTAATACGCTGATCTTTTTGCTGCCAAATTTGCTCTACCCAATCAAACATTTGTGATTTTACCGCGTCATCAGTTTCGTAACCACCATTTTTAATATTGTTAAATAATGCATCAGGCATCTCAATATAACGCACATCGACGCCCAAACGCTTGATGTTGCCTTTCCACAAATCACTATAACTCGGCACACCATCAGGATAAACGATGGTCATATCTAGCATGCCATCGATGTCTTCGCCTAGCGCGTTAATGGCTAAAGATAGGCCGCCTGCCCGTGGCTTCAATAAATGAGTATAAGGAGACTGTTGCTTTGCATGTTTGGCTTTGGTGAAACGCGTGCCTTCTAAGTAATTTAACAAAGTAAAAGGTTTGTCTTTTAACAGGGCACAGGCGCGTTTGGCTTCTTCGATGTCTTTGCCTTGTAGAGCAGGGTTTTTAGCGA
The DNA here is from genome assembly GCF_044901245.1 of Psychrobacter sp. NPDC064578. Taxonomy (NCBI): domain Bacteria; kingdom Pseudomonadati; phylum Pseudomonadota; class Gammaproteobacteria; order Moraxellales; family Moraxellaceae; genus Psychrobacter; species Psychrobacter sp. NPDC064578. Next base: position 154,546 of record NZ_JBJDPI010000005.1, on the reverse strand, counting down.
CGGCTTCTTTAGAATGCCGACGCATCATTGGGAAGTCTAAAAAGTAAAAGGCTTGACCCACAATCGGAATGTAAATCAGTTCAAATTTGGTAAAAAACCGTGTCAATGGCAAGCGTTTTTCACTAATGTACTGCACGATACTGGTATCGACCCAAGACTGATGGTTGCTGACCAGCAAATATTTGCCATTGATGTGAACGTCATCGGGTAAGCTGATGCGCCAATCTTTACGTGGCAACATGTCATCGATCAAGGCACTGTTGCTACTGATCCAATAAGTCGCGATTTTGATGACCGCTTTGTCTGCGATAGGAGCACCAGTGATGACTTTGCCGACACCCATTAACCATAAGGGAATACTACCACCGAAGCTGTTGGCTGCAATAACCCCAGTCGCTGTCGCAAGTGAAACGGCTTTGCCTAATTTAGGGTTGCGTTCGTGTATTTTTCGAATAGTAGATGTCAATCGCATGCTAAATCCTTTTCGGTCAGTCTTATTAGTATATAAATGATTCATTGCCAGTTTTATTGCACAATTTTAGCAGAAACGGTTCAGAGTGTACGAGTGTAAACGTGACTTGTGATAACACCTTGCGCTAATGGGTAGTTAACAGTGAGAATACAAAGGTATCCAGTCATTGTGAAAGTCTCATTAAATTATTCTGCACTTCTCATACACAGGTGTGACAAAATATTACACATGATTAGATTGTAATTGCCATAATAATGACGAGTGTATATTAAGCATGTAGATGGAATTAACAGAAAATATTTATAAAAAGCACACTTTGTCTATAATTTTTTAAACTTAAGAGGAAATATTATGCGTAATACATTAATGATTGCAGCAGTAGCGTCAGGTCTAGCTCTTAGCGGTTGTGCTACTGATCCAAATACTGGACAACAACGCTTGAACAAAACTGCTATTGGTACATTGGCAGGTGCTTTAGGCGGCGGCGCAATTTCAAAAGCAACAGGTGGTGATAACACAGGTCGTGATGCCGCGATTGGCGCAGCTTTGGGTGCTGGTGTTGGTTACTACATGGAGCGTCAAGCCAAGCAGCTTGAGCAGCAAATGGCTGGTACGGGTGTAACCGTTACGCCAAATGCGAATGGTAATATTGACCTAGTAATGCCAGGCAACATCACGTTCTCATTTGATGATGCGTCTTTAAACCCATCATTTAGACCAACGCTTGATAAGCTTGCATCAACGCTAAATGAATATAACCAAAACACGATAACGGTTGCTGGTCATACTGATAGCAAAGGTTCTGATGCTTATAACATGAAACTGTCACGCGATCGTGCTTACGCAGTAGCGAACTATTTAAGCGCACGCGGTGTGGCTTCTAGCCGTATCAATGTCGTCGCTTATGGTGAGTCTCGTCCAGTTGCTGATAACAGCACCGAGTATGGTCGTCAGCAAAACCGCCGTGTTGAATTAACCATCAATGCGCCAAACAACGTACGTTAATTCATATGATGTTTTAGCTGTCATTATAGTGTTGAAAAAGGTCAGTGATAAACTGGCCTTTTTTTATGCCTGATATTTAGATTTGAAATTCAAAATGATTTTATGTATTAGGATTCCGTTAGCTTCAAATCAATTTAAAATATTTTTGGTACTTTTATTTATAAAACAATCGTTAGCTAAATGGTTATATTAATATTAATTAAATATTGATAATGATTATCAATAACACTATAATTTACAAAGCTTTGTTATTGTGGCGATACTAGGGTAGGTTGTCAGTTCATTTGAGGCTGTTCTAAATGGACCAAAAATAGCTAAATTTTGTCTAATAGTATCAAATTCTGGTCAATATCTTGATATTATGTGTGCTGTTTTTCTCCTTTGATTGTCATTTATCTCATTTTTATCAGCATTATTTAAAATGAGGATATGCCCTAATGCTCTTTATTCAAAGCCCATTTTTCTTTTGCGATACTTTTTGAGGATATGTATGACGATTACCACAGTAACGAGCCGTAAGATTTTACCAACTACTTTAGCTGCTGCGCTTGCAGGGTTGTTAATGGTGTCGGGTTGTACCAAGCAAGCCAAGGAAGACACGGACACTACCGCCGATACGCAAACAGCGGTGCAAGACACAACCGCTGTAGATACGACGAAACTATCAGCGGTTGATCAAGCTTATACCGATAGACTTATGATCAGCTATGCCAACATGGCGCATGCGGCTTATAAAGATTCGCTAGATACTGCTAAAGCCCTGCAAACAGCAGTAGAGACATATGTGACAATACCAACCCAAGCAAACCTTGATGCGGCAAAAGCGGCGTATAAAGCAGCGCGCCAGCCGTATTCGCAAACTGAGATTTTCCGTTTTGATGAAGGCTTTGTGACAGCCAATGATAAACGAGCACTCGGCAGTATCGATGGTTGGGAAGGACAAGTAAATGCTTGGCCACTTGATGAGGCGCTGATTGATTACGTTAGTGATGGCTATGAAGGTGAATACAATAGCCAAGACAATATCATCAATAGCGATAGCATTACGGTCGGTAGTATCAAACAAGATACCAGTACTATCACTCCTGAGCTATTAGCAGAAATGAATGAGATTGGTGGCAGTGAAGCGAATGTGACGACCGGCTACCATGCGATTGAGTTTATGCTGTGGGGACAAGATAACAACGGTGTTGGCGAAGGTGCAGGCAACCGCCCAGTGACTGACTATGTAACTGAAGCGGGTCAATGTACCAGCGGTGAGACGGTCAATGCAGATGCTGGTATATGTGAGCGTCGTGGCGCGTTCTTAAAAGCAGCGACTCAATTATTGGTTGATGATTTGACTGCAATGGAAGCTGAGTGGCAGCCTGAGAGTGAGAATACCTTACGTAGCGACCTGATGGCTCGCAAATACGATAATGGTCTACGCCAAATCATGTATCAGATGGGCAGCCTAGCATTGGGTGAGCTTGCTTCTGAGCGTATACAGGTTGCGTTTGTAACGGGCTCTACCGAAGATGAGCACGAATGCTTCAGTGATTTGACCCATCTAAGCTATGCCAACAATGCCCGTGGTATCCAAAATGTCTTTAACGGCAACTATAAGACAGTCGCTGGTAAGAGCGTTGGTGGTTATGGTGTTAAAAACTACCTCGTCGATACCAACAACAAAGAAGCGGCTGATAAATTGGCGACTGACTTTGCTAAGGTAGAAGCCGCCTTTAATGTGATTGTTGAAAAAGGTGAAAAAGAAGGCATCAAAGTTGATCAAATGATTGCCACCGCTGGTCAAGTAAGCAAACAAGGTATTTCAGCTGAAGAGCAAAATATCCGTCGTAGCTGGATTGAAAATAGTATCACTAGCCTACAAGAGCTGACAGCTGGTATCGAAAATGCGGCAAAAGCGGTCGGTATTGACAATTTAGATGCTGACGCAGGTTCGCAGTTTTAACCGATCACGAATTTACTGGCTTAACAGCAAGCATAGCAGTGATTGACATAGTATTGACCGACATAGCATTGATCGATAATGCCTGACAAGTCGTTATAAGCTAATGAGAATTATTTTCATGGAAAAATAATTTAGGTATAATACACACGTTGTCGACTACCGTTGGCAGCGTGTTTTTTTTACCATATTAAAATAGCCTGATAGGTCAGTACATCGCTGTACCTTATCGACTAGAAGTGAAACACTTTATAGCATGCGATTTTAATGGTTCTAGATTAGAACTAAGGTACTCTTTATGAACACCACGATGAACACCACAAATATCTTCAAAACCAAAACCCCTGCCTCTTTTTATGCGCCTTTTGTCAGCAAAACCACCCTGTTAAAGCCAATGCTTGGTATTCTATGTGTGCTATCCCTTAGTGCTTGTCAGCCGACGGACGGTGTGTCTGATGACGTTTCTGAAAACGAAAAATCTGCCATTAATAATGCTGACAGCCCAACGCTAACACCTGAACGCCTGCAAACCATCGAAACGCTCGCTGGCGTACCAATGCAGCAATTGGCAAGCTTTGATCCGCAAGAGGTCAAGCAAGGTGGTGATACAGGAATCAGTATTAGCAGCGCTGAGAGTTACTCTAAACCTTCATCAAACTTGACAGCATCACGAAAAGGGCATTTCTTTATTGGTAATGCGTTCTTTCGGCAACCGTGGGTGATTGCCCCTGCCAGCACTGACAGCCGCGATGGTCTGGGCGCATTGTTCAATGTTGCTGCCTGTCAGTCGTGCCATGTCAAGGACGGTCGCGGTCATGCACCTATGACCAGTGATGACGATGCCGATAGCTTGCTTATTCGCCTTGCGATGCCAGCGACCACCGATGAGCAGCGTCAGCAACTGCAAAACTCACTTATCGAAAAAGTCGTTCATCCTATGTATGGTGGTCAGCTACAAGATCGAGGCATCCAAGGTGTGCCTGCTGAAGCCAGAATTGCGGTGCAGTGGACAGATAAGCCTGTTACTTTTGCAGATGGTCATATCGAAACATTGCGTGCGCCCACCTTTAATTTAACCAAACCGGGTTATGGTGAATTTGATGATGATTTGATGGTGTCGCCGCGAGTGGCTTTACCGATGATTGGGCTTGGATTACTTGAGCAAATACCGGATGAAGCGATTAAAAAACAAGCGGTTGATAATAAAAACAGTACGAATGACGATATCAGTGGCAAGTTCAATTGGGTCATGGATCCACAGACTGGCAAGCATGCCCTTGGCCGCTTTGGCTGGAAAGCTGGGCAAACCAAGCTGATTACTCAAAACCAAAGTGCTTTTAATGAAGACATGGGCTTGACCTCAAATATACGTCCTCATGAATCCTGTATGCCGACACAGACGGCTTGTATGAATGCGACGACTGGGGCTGATGAGCAAGGCGATGGCAAGCCGCCTGTTGAAGTCAATGATGAAGTGGCTAAGTTTGTGGAGTTTTATACACGCAATTTGGCAGTACCGCATCGGCGTGATGCTGACGATACGCTAGTATTAGCAGGTAAAAAACGCTTTTATGATATGGGTTGTCAAAGTTGCCATACGCCAAGATATCAATTGCCAAAAACTGACGATGACCATCTTGAGCAGCATGGACAAGTGATTTATCCTTATACGGATTTGCTATTACATGACATGGGTGATGATCTTGCCGATCGCACGATTGCTGGAAAATTACCCGCAAAAAATATCCAAGTTGAGTTTTTAGCCAATTCTTATGAATGGCGTACGCCTGCTTTATGGGGCATTGGTCTGGCGCAAACGGTCGATCCACAAGCGACATTTTTGCATGATGGTCGCGCCCGTACGTTGATGGAAGCGGTGCTATGGCACGGCGGTGAAGCCCAGAAGCAACAGCAAAAAGTACTCAAACTCGACAAACAAGGTCGTTCTGAATTGAATGCGTTCTTACAGTCATTATAGAGATAAGGTCATTTATCTATGCTAAATGACTGAGTAATAACTGAGTAATAACTGAGTAATAACTGAGTAATAACTGAGAAAGTAAGTGAGTGTTGATGAGGTTATCCGCCCAATCAAACACTAGAGATTAAAGCTTGTAAAGATTAGAATTTAAACCATTATTGATAATAATATTGAGAAATTTATGAAAATAAACCATGCTTTAGCGATGGCCTTATCGGCCTTAAGCGCAGGCTTGCTGATCAGCTGTGTTAAACCGGCTGATGACAATAAAGCGCCAGAAGTAGATAGCCAAAAAGTTGCGCAAGACAGTGCGGCATCTACCAGCGCTGCAGAAAAAGATAGTAGTGGAGATAAAATTACCGCTGTCGATATTAGTGCCGAGACTGAAAAGACCTATTTGACCCATGTGGCAAATGACATTGTCATTCCAGCCTATGCGGATGCCGCAAAGCAAAGTGATTTATTGCATGATTTGGCACAAAAGCATTGTCAGCAAGCACCAGTCAGCGGTGACGAGTTGCAAACACTGCGCGATCAATGGCTAGTGCTCGCACAAGCATGGGCAGGCGCTGAGATGATTAACTTTGGTCCAGCGACCGCCAGCATGAGTAATTTATATATCAATTACTATCCTGATGAGCGCGGTCTGGTACACAGTGGCGTTGCCGATCTAATCGCTGCCAATCCTAAGCTCACCGCCGAGCAATTGGCTAACGAGAGCGCCATCGTGCAAGGGGTGCCAGGACTAGAAGAAGCGTTATATGCCAATGACAGTCTGGATGCTGCTCAATGTGCTTATGTGATTAGTGCAAGCAGTGCTTTGAGCACGCGCCTAAAAGATATTGAGAAAAACTGGCAGCAAAATGCCACTAATCTATTAGCCATTGATAAAACGGCTGACAGCGATCAAGGGTTGAATCAATGGTTTAATTCTTTACTCTCGTTGGTTGAGACCATGAAGTCTAATGCCATCGATCAACCGTTAGGCTTAACAGGAAAGGCAAAAGGTCATTTGCCAGCCGCTACCGCAGAGCAAAGCCGTGCCATTATCAATGCTAAATTGGCGACATTGAATGAAGCACTGACAGATCCCGTTTTGACAGCTATCTTAGGTAGCAATAATGAAAATGAAGTCGCGGATAACTTATCGACCGCGCTTGCTGATGCCACTACACTATTAGCGCAAATGCCAGAAGACTTAGGGACTGCCGATAAAGCCACTCAACAAGAGCTGTATGATCACCTCACGACTATTACACGTCTTATTAAGCGCCAATTGATTCCGACGCTGGGTATCCGTGTCGGCTTTAACAGTACTGATGGCGATTAAAAAATGCACTCTATCGATACTAAGACAGCAAATAAACCACAGCCGCAGCCAGAAGATAAGCAGTCTAATAATGAGCTGCTGGCAACATCAGCATTGACGATGCTTTCTACTATAATGGGTACCGTAGCGTTTGTCGCTATTCATCATCGTTATCGCAAGCAGCTTCAGCCTGATGCCCGCTTGCAGGATTATGTCGTAGGCATACGTTCGCAGTTGCAGTCGTTAACCTCTACACCAAAACCCCAGCTAGCACGGTTTAGTTACGCTTGTCAGCAAGCCGCTACTGCATGGCAACATGCTTATCATTTATCGCTAGATGATAGGAATAATACCAACCATCATAGCGTCGCTGACTTTAGCGCGGCACATACCACCACCGTACTGACGCGACCCGTTTGTTGGGTTAGCGGTGTTGCCTCTATGCCAAAAAACAGCGCATTAGCAAATGATGATCAGCGTGATGACAATGATTTTGGTGTGGTCGGTATCGACGCTGATCGACAAATCGTTTGGCAAACGACCATGCCTGAACGTGTCCATGATATTGTCGTTCAGCCTGTGCTTAGTGATCAAGATAGTACGATGAAGAATCATAGCAGTCGTGACGTCGTGGTGATGGGTCGTCGTCCTAGTGAAAAATTTTGGGTGCTTGATACTGCGACAGGACACGTAAAATTCGCCATTAACGCTGCAAACAACCGGCATTTTTATGGACACGCTTGTTATAGCTTAGATGGTAAGTTGCTGTATGTGACCGAGAATGACACCATAAGTTTGGATGGTAAAATCGGTATCTACGATGCTTACGATAATTATAAAAAAATAGCAGAGTATGACTCGTATGGTATCGGTCCGCATGAGCTGATTATGCATCCTGATAGCGAGACATTAGTCATCGCTAACGGCGGTATCAAAACCGAGCAAGCGTCGCGTGAAGAACTAAATTTAGACAGTATGCGTCCATCATTGGTTTACGTTAATCGTCATACTGGCGCTTTACTTGAGCAGATTATGCCTGAGCACAATCAAATGAGCGTGCGACATTTAGCCATGCATGACGATGGAACGGTGATGATGGGCATTCAATTCCAAGGCGAAAAGCATATTAATGTACCGTTAGTATTGACCCATAAGCGCGGTGATGCGGATTTTAAACCTCTTATTATGCCCAATGATCAATGGCAGCGCTTTCATCAGTATATCGCTAGTGTAGCGGTCGATAGTGCGCGTAATCTGCTATGCGTGACCACACCAATTGGCGGTTGTGCAGCGATTTATGATTTAAATACTCGTACATTGATTGATGATGTTAGCCTGCCAGATTGTGCAGGTGCAGCAGTATTGTCTAATAATAATACTGAAAAAGCAGAAGATAATCATGAGCAATCAGGTTTTATCGTTAGTGATGGTCAAGGTCAGTTAGCGGCGTTAACTGTTAATAGCTTGGCAGCTGCTGAACTTGCTACTATAGATCAAGGTGAGCGTATTTTTATTAACAGTAAATATCATATGATGTCGTTTGATAATCACTTGCAAGCGCTCTGAGCATGAATGTACCGCCAGCAAATCAGTCTCGCTTATTAGAAAAATCGATACAGTATTTGGCGCAAGCAGGTATTGAGCTACATATCAGCAAAAAGCGGGTGAAAAATATCAATTTCCGCTTAAAGCCACATCAATTACTAGTATCTGTACCACTATTTATTAGCCCAGCCCAAGCTGCGCAGGCTGTGATGAAACGCGTGTCATGGGCGATAGCAAACCATCCGCAAGTATTAGAGCAGTATAAACGGCAACAACTTCCTTTAGCGCAAGCTTTAACTGCTGATAGTACCTTGCCATTGTGGGGTGTAGAGCAATCGTTCACTTTGAACCATGATGAAAAACTTGCCTATTATCGGCAACATCTCGCCGAAGCGATACCTGCATTATTTGCAAAGTGGCAACCGATTGTCGGTGCGACAGCCAATGAGATACGCCTAAAAAAAATGCATACGCGCTGGGGCAGTTGTAACACGCGTGCGTGCCGAATTTGGTTGTCTGTGTATCTGCCTGCTTATCCTATTGCGTGCACCGAATACGTCATCGTCCATGAGCTGTGTCATTTACACCATGCTAATCATAGTCGTGCCTTTTGGCAAACGGTCGCAACCGCAATGCCAGATTATCAGCATTGGCACGATATGCTGGCGGGGAAGACTGGAAAATTAGATTAAACGATTTATCTAAATAATATCCATAATCGTAAGGCGTGTCCTCATTTTCATCACCATCTTTAAAATGAGACACGCTCTAATAAGCCTGATATGATAAGACATAACGATACAAATCGTGTCGTTTAAATAATAAGTTTATCTACAGGGATGTCATATGAAAAACGTCAATCAAGCGGAATTTTGGCAGCAGCGTTATGAGCAAGATAGCATCGGCTGGGATATGGGACAGGTATCGCCACCGCTCAAAGCTTATATTGACCAACTGCCCGAATCTGCCAAAGAGCAAGCGATTCTGGTGCCGGGTGCGGGTAATGCTTACGAGGTAGGTTATCTACATGAGCAAGGATTTACCAATGTCATCTTGGTTGATTTTGCCCCTGCGCCGATTGCAGCGTTTGCTGAGCGTTATCCTGACTTTCCAGTTGAGCATTTAATCTGTGCCGACTTTTTTGAGTTATCGCCTGAGCAGTATCAGTTTGATTGGGTGCTTGAGCAGACGTTTTTTTGTGCGATAAATCCATCACGCCGTGACGAGTATGTGCAGCAGATGGCAGCGTTACTGAAACCGAATGGTAAGCTGATTGGTTTGCTCTTTGATAAAGACTTTGGACGAGAAGAACCACCGTTTGGCGGTACAAAAGCTGAATATCAGCAGCGTTTTGAGCAGCATTTTGATATTGAAATCATGGAGCCAAGCTATAATTCACATCCTGCACGGCAGGGCAGTGAGCTGTTTATTAAGATGCGTGTAAAAGCGTAATTTCGTGCTCAATATTTTTTCGAGCCTGTATTTCTAACCGTGCATAGTAATAATCCGTCAGATAAAGCGTTGGATGTGCCAGCAATTCTTTTAATACTGCTATGCGTCCGACGCGATAGTCGTCATCTGAGACATGCGCATACTCTTGGCGTACGGTGTGAGCATAGTGTTCATACTCCGACCAAGATGACCCTAAAATACTTAAGTCCATATCTAGTAAATAAGCGGCATCGTTGTATTTTTCTCTCTCTTTAGTTTCGTTTGACCATTTGTCAACTTGATGACTAGCCGTCATCATAATCAACGCGTAGATATGTTGGCATTGCTCCGCACTTAAATAATCAGTTAATGACTCTACTGCATATTCTGCACTTTTAAGCTCGTTATCTGAGCGCGTCGGCTCATATATCACATCATGATACAACAGTGCTAACGCAATGATATGCGACTCATGCAAGTTATCCTTAACCTGATCGAACTGCCCAAACAACTGCTGAATATGCTGCAAGCTATGATAAGCACGCTGCGGCTCGTTATATCGTATGGCGATATTCTGCCAAAGTATGCTCACTTGCTCTAGCGTGATATGCCTACTCATAGCGGATAAATGCCACGTGAAAATCGTACCAAGCTCAGTATTTAGTTGCGACAAGTCGTCCATCGTTAACCTTCATTTGATAACTGCTGGCAATTTACAACCAACAGATTATTCTTTATTAGTAGCCTCTTCAAAGGCTTGCTTAAACACTTTACCCAATAAATTGACATCATCGACGCGGGCGTAGTTCAAACGGGTGACAAAGGCAATATGACGATGCGGTCCTTGCTCAGCGAGTGGTATCGCGACGGCATTTTGGTTCTGCAGATGCAGCTGATCCAATGCCATTTCTGGCACCAATGTCGTTCCCATATTGGCAAGTGCCATCTGAATCAGGGTGTTTAAGCTAGCATCTGAAAAGCTTGATTTCATCTGTGCACGGTCAAAATGACAGACAGACAGGGTTTGATCGGTCAAGCAATGCCCTTCGCCGAGCAGCATAAGATTGGCGGTAGCCAGCTCATCCGCGTTGATGGTCTTAAGCTTGGCATGCACATCATCTTTTGGGAATACGGCAAAGAAATCCTCGCTCCAAAACTCAAAGCTGTGCAAACCATCGACTGCATAAGGCAGCGCAATAATAGCCGTATCAATATGACCGTAACGCACTTGCTCTAGCAAACGCTCCGTTTGTTGCTCAACGATGGTCATACGAAATTCTGGATAATTTGCTCGCAGGGCAGGTAAGACTTTTGGCAGCAGATAAGGCGCAATCGTTGGAATGATACCGACAGTCATCGGATACGCCAGCGGCGATTGATGGCTATGGGCGCGTGTGGTCAAATCATTGACTTCAGAAAAAACTCGCTGCGCCCGCGTTAAAATGTCTTCACCGATAGGGGTAATCAATACTTGCTTATTATTACGCTCAAAAATCTGCGTATCCAGTTGCTTTTCTAACTCGGCGATACCCAAGCTCAGTGCCGATTGTGAGATATTACAGTCTTCTGCTGCACGTTTGAAGTGACGGTGCTTGGCCACGGCTAAAGCAAACTCAAGTTGACGTAAAGTAATCATAAAACCTCTCTATTAATGGGTTTTTAACGTGATATATTATGCTGATTCATTGGGTGTACCAATTCGATATCCAAACTCGATGTCATCTTAACGTAACCTAACGGCTGTATAGTGACTGACGCATGCTCTATAGTGGCTGATGCATAATGCACTGATGATAAAAAGTAGAGAGAATAGTTTAACAAGTTTAATAAAACAAAACATCACATTAAAAACTTTTAACTGGATTAACGATAGGATTCGCGTATAGTTTGTCAGGTAGCCCAAAGCAGTAAAGGCTTAATAGAAACAATCATACCAAGAAATTTCAATCAACTTAACTATCAATCAACTATAAAGGAGCCAATCATGGCGTCTATTATTAATCAAGAAATCCCAGAATTTTCAGCTGATGCGTACGTTAATGGTGAATTCAAAACCATCACTTCTGAAGATGTAAAAGGCAACTGGGCAATCTTTTTATTCTACCCAGCTGACTTTACCTTTGTTTGCCCAACTGAACTTGAAGACATGGCGGCTCATTACGACGAGCTTAAAGGTTTGGGCGTAGAAGTATACTCAGTATCTACTGATACTCATTTCACGCATAAAGCATGGCATGATTCTTCAGAAGCGATCGGTAAAGTACAATACCCAATGATCGGTGATCCTACTGGCCGTATCACTCGTGGCTTTAACGTCATGATCGAAGAAGCAGGTTTGGCTGAACGCGGTACGTTCCTAGTTGATCCAGACGGTTTGATTCAAGTTGCTGAGATTCATGCTGGCGGTATTGGCCGTAGTGCAAAAGACATGCTACGTAAAGTGAAAGCAGCTCAATATGTTCGTGAAAACGATGGCGAAGTTTGCCCTGCCGCTTGGGAAGCTGGTCAAGAAACGCTAAAACCAAGTCTTGATCTTGTTGGTAAAATCTAACTCTTGATTTAACGAACTGGTTCAATACTTTAGATATTTGTAGTGCTGTATATCCTACTTTGAGTTAAATCAGCATTATAAATTAAGACCCCATCAGCATAAGTTGATGGGGTCTTTTTATGTGATTTATCAATAAATGTTTTTATTCATGCATCGTGATAATAAGTGAAGCGCTAAGCATGAGATTGTAGTTTATTTTTATCAATTATCTTATAAATCTCATCTTTTAAATGCAGTTTTCGTCGTTTCATCAGTTCAATTTCTTCATCGCGACTGGTGTGTGTCACCAAGTTTTTATCCAACTGATTAATCTGCTGATCTAGCTGGGTATGCTCATCAAAGATCGTCGCAAAATGACTGTCTTTTAGCTTAAGCTCAGCAATAATGTCTTTGTTATCTTGCCATGTATCAGTCTTTCTCATGTTGTCATCCTTGTTATGAAGCGCAAGCTTGTAGTAAGCATCCGCGCATGGTCGTAAGATTGTTTTGATGAATTGCTATGATTTTGAGACTTGATTTTATTAAGCCAAAACACTATTTAGCTCAATATAGATAAGACCTAATAGTAGCAGAAAGCTTCTTTGATAAACTTGCATAAAAGACAATCTGCAACGAGGGAAATAAGAGTTTTTCCTATTAACCTCATTTGATTGTAGCGAAAAAACAGCCTTGTTACCACGATAATAATTTAGATGTGTATTGAAATTTAATTTAAAATAATAATTAATGATTGGTTTTATAAAATATAAGGTTTGAGTTTCTCAGCTTGCCGAAACCCTCAGAACCTATGATAATAGAGACATCAAAGGGCATAAACTTATGGCCTATAATATTTTAGATAAAATTATTAATACCAAATAGTCTATATTTGAACGAGCAACATGACAGTTGCCGTTACATATCCAGTAATGATGAGGAACAAACATGATAGATAAAAGTTTATTAGATGCCATCAAAAGTTACAGCGAAAAAATGACTCGTCCAATTACCTTCGTATTGGGTAGTGGCGAACATAGTAAGCGTGCTGAGTTGATTGATTTTTTGACTAAAATCGCTGGCACCACAGATAAAATCAATTTTGATGCAACAGCAACTGATGATAGCTTACCAAGTCCAATTAGCTTCAAAGTGGTCAGTCATGTCGATGGTGAATTGACTGATACGGGTATTGTTTTTAGTGGTATCCCCGGTGGTCATGAATTTACCTCGCTGATTTTGGCTATTTTGCAAGCCGGTGGTCATACGCTAAAATTGGATGAAAGTATTCAAAAGCTGATTAAGCGTTTTAATAAGCCACTACAGTTTCAAACTTACGTATCGCTATCTTGCCACAGTTGCCCAGAAGTGGTACAAGCGCTCAACCAGTTTGCACTATTGAACGATGGCATTAGCAACGAGATGATTGATGGTGCTCTATTCCAAGAGCAGGTTGATGCTAATAACATCCAAGGTGTACCAGCGGTATTCTTAAATGGTAAACCGTTTGCCAATGGTCTCATCGACACGGCCAAATTGATTGGAAAGTTGCAAGAGCAATTTCCTGACTTGTTAGCAGAAGCTGATGACGATGCTGAGCAGTTAGAGCAGCAAGATGTGACGATTATTGGTGCAGGTCCAGCTGGCGTTGCCGCTGCAATTTATACCGCTCGTAAAGGCTTAAAAGTGACGATGGTTGCTGATCGTATCGGCGGACAGGTGAAAGACACGCAGGATATCGAAAACTTGATTTCTGTGCCTTTAACCACTGGTACTGAGCTATCAGCGAACTTTGAAAAACATTTACGCGAATACGATATTACTTTAAAAGAGCACGTCAGCGTCAAAGAAATTAGTGAGACAGAAGATGAAAATTATCGCATTCATCTAAACACGGGTGAGACGTTTGAGACACGCAGTATTATCTTAGCGACGGGTGCTCAGTGGCGTAAGCTTGGTGTTCCAGGTGAAGAAGAAAACATCGGTAAAGGCGTGGCTTTCTGTGCTCACTGTGATGGCCCATTCTTTAAGGGTAAAGATATTGCTGTCGTCGGTGGTGGTAACTCTGGTATCGAAGCGGCATTAGATCTTGCTGGTATCGTGAAGCATGTAACCGTGCTTGAGTTCGCGGATGATTTAAAAGCGGATCAGGTATTGATTAACAAAGCCAAAGAGAAAGCCAATATCGAATTTATCACTGGCGCAGCGACGCAAGAAATTAAAGCGACTGATGGTAAAGTGACTTCGATCGTTTATCAAGATCGCAGCACAGGTGATACTCATGAGCGTGACTTGGCAGGGGTGTTTGTACAGATTGGTCTAGTACCGAACTCTGCGTTTGTTAAAGGCTTTGTTGATTTGAACCGTTTTGGCGAGATTGAGATTGATGAGCGCTGCCGTACTGATCGCAAAGGTATCTTTGCTTGTGGTGACGTCACGACTGTGCCATTTAAGCAAATTAATATTGCGATGGGTGAGGGTAGTAAAGCGGCGTTATCAGCGTTCGAGTACTTGGTTATGCAGTAAGTTATTTCACGCTAAATTTAGTCTAACAAGCCACCTCTTTTGAGGTGGTTTTGTTGTAATAGACAGCTGGAAATTTTTTATATGTAAGTCATCATTTGGATTTCTCAATTTCTTTATGTAGATTTTTCCAATGATTTTTAATTTGTGAGTCAATTCTGCTGTAGTTACCCATTATTTTATGGGCATTTTTAGCATATGTTATATAGTTGCCCCAGTTTATGGCATACTTGTCAGGTTGCCATTGATCTGTAGTATCTTGTACACGTTTATATTTTATGCAGCGTTTAGCGCCAATATACGAGTATCTTTTATACAGTCTTTTTCTAAAGATTTCACCTCTTGTATCATTATTTATCTTGCTGCTATAAAACCCACTTCTTCGCACACCTTTTTTCATTTTTCGGTAGTAGTTGGCTAGAGAGCTTGTCTTTAGGCGTACATACTCACCGTCAAAACTGAAACCGAGATACTCAAAATTTCTGTTGATACTATTTGGCGTTATTCGGTCATTAAATTCTTGCTTGCAAATGACTTTACCTTTATGGACGGAAAAATGAAAAACTTGAGTTTTTCTCTTGTGAATATTTAGTTTTATTTCTTTAATTTTATTTTCAAAAAGTTGAATGATATGTGATTTGTGTTTGACTGGACAGATAACGACCATATCGTCAGAATAACGCCGATAAAGCCCACCAATTTTTGATATTTCATCATAAATTGCTTCATCAAAGCCCAGCATATATATATTTGCTAATGTTGCACTGATAGCAGAGCCTTGACAAATGCCATCTGTTACAAGTGTGCTGCCAATTCGTTTACTCGATCTTATTAGTCCTTTCTTTCGAATTGTGTGTATATCTTGCATTTTACAATAGGCAATAGCATTTTTATTGTATAAATGCTCAATTCGCTTTATGGACTTATTCGTAAATTTTCCGTCATTTTTTCTGATTAAGATACTATCTTTGAATAAATTGAAAAGATGATTTTCTGCGACATAGGAAAATCTAGTGATATTCTTAAACACGTTATAATGGTCTTTTGGTAGGTTATCTGTATCAAGTACTTCACACCACTTATTTTTAAGAACGGTATGGTTTAAGCTAGGAAAGAAGTTCTCAATATCAAAAGCTATAGCAACAACACTATTGTCGTCATCTATATTGTTTTTAATATATTCAAAAACTTCGTCTGCGAAGTAAATGTTATTTTTTTTAGGAGGTTTTTGAGTGCGGTCAGGTTCTAGTTTTTTGGGTGTCTTTCGGTAAGCAGTAACTACCTTGGTTAGGTTTCTATCTTCTAATATATCTTCATACTTTACGTTTAGTACGTGAGAGTAGTAGGCATAAATATTTGAGTCTAGATTATTCGCATAATAGATATCTCTATTTTTTGTACTCTTGTCAGTGCGTTTTCCATTATTTATCAATTTTCCATCATTGTCATACTCTTTTCTATAACGATTCGTAGATATGACTTTATGAATGAATGGAGCGAAACCATGGACAGCTATTTTATCTCTATTTTTTATATATGATATGGTCTGTCGACGATTTTCAGAAGGTAGTCCAATATGAGGATATCTTTTAATTTTATACCAGCTATCTAGGTCTTCTTCGTTTTTCATATATTTATAATTTATATTAGAAGTGAGGGAACGGGGCTAGCATTTTTGCGCTTAGAGCGATTAATAAAAACGTGATAAAACTGTCCTACCGTTACCATAGGAGGTAACACCCCTTTTATTGGAAATAATTACTTTCATGCTTACGGAAATTGTCACTATGATGCTTCAATACCTTGTTACACTAATCGTACATAATCTATGTGCTAACTGCTCACAATATGATATTTGCTTAACTAAGCAGCTTTCTACTTAGCGGCGACCTTTGCAGGTACCTAGTTATAGAACCAAACTTAAATTAATTGCTTTTTCCCTCACAATATTGAATTTAGCACACCCCTGATTTATTGTAAAATTATTTACTAAAGAAATGCAGCTCGATGTGTTTAAGGAAATAAATAAAAAACGCCCATTCAAAATTTGGACGGGCGTTTTTTCAGCAGTAGCGATTATATTTAAATCACTATCAATCGTCTAATAAATCCATACGCTTAGCTGCTTCGTAGATACCCGTTGAGCGGTTGCCAGTACGGCAAAAAATTAGCATTGGCTGTTCAGCTTGATTGAAGAAATCAGCAAACTCTTCGACATTGTTTTGATTAAGCTCACTACCAGCGAAAGACACTTCTTTATAAGCAAGACCTGCTTTTTTAGCGGCAGCTTCAATCTCAGCGCTGGTCGGTTGATTCGGCTCTTCACCATCTGGACGGTTGTTAATAATGGTTTTAAAACCATTTTCAGCAATCATAGGTACTTGATCAGGGGTGATTTGTCCGGTAATACTAATTTGATGGCTCATAAGAGCTCCTTTTTATTTTTTAGCGTAAAAACGAAACTTTTGCGCTTGGATTAAAATATTTCAATAAGGTATAGCGGTTTTTACAACAAACCTTGCATCAATGCGCTTTGATACAACAATTTAGCACGTGCACCTGTTCCGCAAAACATCAATATTGGTTTAGGCATAGAGCGATAAAACGCCGCAAACTGCTCGACAGTCGCCATGCTCAAGCGCTCATCATCAAAGGGTAAATGATGATAAGTAAGGTTGGCTTTTGTCGTCGCACTGGTAAAGTCGCCGCTATTGGGCTGCGTTTCTGTCTCGGCATCAGGACGAATATTGAGCACGGAGCGGTAGCCAAGCTCAGCAATCTTGGTGCATTGGCTTGGATAAATTTGCTTATAAATGGTTAAGTTATCGGTCATAAGTAGCTTCGGTCGCGTATATTAAAAGACGTTTGGAGGTATCGTATTGTAGCTAAGTGCCATTTTATAAAGGCTGTACTTTAGGTATCTCTTCTAAAGGCTGTATTTTTTAAGGGCTTATACCAATTTAGCATAACACAGCTTTTATCATATCTATATTTTGTCACAGCATAATAATAATTATGCTTGATTGAGCAACATAGTCTCACAGACCGATTAGACATCCTTTAGCGCATTTACCGCATCCATCGTGCTTAAATAAACTTGACCTGAGAGGTTAGTAATGACCGGAGTATGCTCGATGATGTCCATTACTGGCCCTTTAATAAAGCTAAAGTTTAAATGTTTATTTTGGTTCAACAGCTCTTGATTGAGGCTAATCAGCATCTCTTGTCCGGTCAAATCAATATGATTGACTGCTGACATGATGAGTATGACCTCATGCGCTTCTGGATATTGCTGAGTGGCTTGTATGACCCTACGATGGACGGATTCACTATTGCCAAAAAATAAGCTCTCATCGATACGCAGCATCAATAAATTGCTAAAGGTCACCACATCGTGACGGTTTATATTGCGAAAATGCCCTGTGCCAGCTAGCTGACCAACCACAGCGACGTGCGGTTTACTCGATTGCCAAATGAGGCTAGCAAACGACACCATCAAACCAATCACCAAGCCAGTATTTAATCCAAATATCAATACGCCGATGAATGCCGCCAAAAAGCTGGCCGCATCTAGACGGTCGCGTTGCCATGCCGATTTCAAGGTTGCCATATCAATGAGACCGATGATCGATGCCATGATGGTTGCGCCCAATAAAGCGTAGGGCAATGGTGCGAGTACATTGCCAAAAGCGATTAAAGCAGCAATCATGACCAGCACAGTTACTAAACTTGCAACTGGTGTTTTGGCACCTGAGTCGGCATTGATGGCGGTACGCGAAAAGCCGCCAGCGACGGTAAAGCCTTGAAAAAAGCCACCCGCCATATTGGCGAGCCCCAGTCCAGTCAGCTCACTATTGGCGTTAAAAGCCTCACCGCGCAGGCGTGCATAGTTGCTGGCGACGGAGCTGCTAGAGACAAAGATAATCAATGCTATCAAACCTGCGCTAGGTAATAGATTCAGCGCCTCATCGAAGTCTGGTACATAGGGCAGGGTAAAGGTTGGTAAGCCTTGTGGAATACTCCCAATCGTGGCCACGCCGTTCGTGGTCCAGTGTAAGCTGATGCTCAAAACAATCGCAATACCGAGCAAAATGAGCGGAAATAGTCGCTCAGCCCATTTGGCATAAGACGCTGATAACCAAGATTTCCATAGCCATTTGCTACCGTAGCGATTGGCCACCAACAGTGCAAAAGCAATGACGCCAATAACTAAGGTTAGTGGATGTAGCTGGCGCGCATACATTTGCATGCTTGATAGATAACCGATTAAGTTATTTCCCGCAATAGGAATCGCAGTCAGATATTTAAGCTGACTGACAAAAATCAATACGGCTGCACCACTGATAAAGCCTGCTGAAACGCCGCGACTGATAAACTGCATAATCCAGCCAAGTTTGAGCCGCCCTGCTAGCCATAACATCGTACCAACCATCAATGACAGCAAACTTGCCATCAATATATACTGCTGAGAGCCCTCTGTAGCATAAGGGTGCAGGCTGCTGGCTGTCATAATCGCTGTAATAGCGACAGGCCCTACTGCTTGCACATTACTCGAGCCTATCCATGCATAGACCAACACGGGAACGATGGCCGCGTAGAGTCCATAGACGGGTGGTAATCCTGCCAATACCGCATAACCTAAGCTTTGTGGAATGACGAGCACCCCAACCACCAACCCAGCAACAACGTCAGTTGGCAAGGCAGACAGCTGGTATTGACGCAACCAAGCAGGAATCAGACGAGCGGTGATAGAAGGCATAGCAATATGTCATCACAATATATAGTCAAACCTATATAAATCAGATACGGTGTCAGGCTCGCTTAGTCTACTATTTGTAGTACTTTCGCTTGCCTTCCTTGTATCTAAACTATATTGAACCGACTATAGTAGAAAAAATTGAATAGAAGAAAATTTAATTACAGCTAAGCGCTAAATTCACAAGGTAATGCTGAAAAATGACGCTAACAAGTGATTCTAAAAACTCAAGCCAATAAACTAGCTGTCAGTTTTGGCACAAAAGCGTTCATACAATAAATGTAACACCGCCAAGGCATCGTCACTGGCAATACTATAATAAATTTGCTTGCCTTCGCGGCGGGTCGTCACCAGCGCATCTTTGCGTAGAATACCAAGCTGCTGTGACAAGCTTGGCTGACCAACACCGACTAAGCTTTCAAGCTCGCTGACGCAATACTCTCCTTGAGTCAACTGACATAAGAGTAATAAGCGATCCGGATGTGAAAGCGACTTTAATAATTGGCTGGCTTGCATGGACGCTTGCTGCATTTGCTCAGCAAGGTCTTTAGGGGCAAAGTCTGCTACGCTAGATGACGCATCATCAATGCTAGTAGTCGAGGTGCTCAATGCTGAAGTAGAAGTAGTCAGAGCAAGCTCCTTATATAAGACATAATAAAAAATTTAGGATTAATAGCTAAGATAAGATTAATTATCAATGATATTGCCACGGATAGCAAGTTATCATTATTTACATTATATAAATTGATAAAATGTTAAATCGTTGCTATATTGGCATGCATCGTTGATAAATATGTGGCGGTCAATACGATAAGCTGAAGCCGGTGCATATTATACTGAACAATTTATCAAAAAATAAAATATTCATCTAAAAGCAAAGAGGTAGCCATGCAAGTTCATTCATTCTTACATAGCGACACAGAAACTTATACTCACGTACTCGCGGACGTTCAACAACAAGTCTGTGCCATCATCGATCCGGTGTTGGATTTTGATGCTAAGTCAGGGCGCACTAGTACTACTAGCGTCGATGAGGTGATAGGGTTCGTCCGCGAGCATGGTTGGGAGCTGGTTTACATAATAGAGACTCATGCGCATGCTGACCATATATCCGCCGCGATACATGTCAAAGATACACTTGGCGGGCAGTTGGTAATCGGTCAACATATCACCGAAGTGCAAAAAATATTTAAGCAAATATTCAACTTTGATACCAGCTTTCGCACCGATGCCAGCCAGTTCGATATTCTAACGGATGAGGGCGATACTTTGGTGCTTGGCAATATTACTATTACGGTCATGTATGTACCGGGTCATACGCCGGCAGATATGGCCTATATTGCGACTGATGATGAAAAGACCGTGGTCTTTGTTGGTGATACTTTATTTGCTCCTGATGTCGGGACGGCTCGCTGTGACTTTCCAGGTGGCGATGCCAAGACGCTGTACCACTCAATCAAGAAGCTCCTTGCTCTCCCTGAAGACACGATAATATATCTGTGCCATGATTATCCAAGCAAGGGTCGTCAACACTGTCCAACCACGACTGTCGCTGCACAAAAACTGGGCAATATCCATGTCAAAGATGGTATCAATGAAGCAGAGTTTGTGCAAATGCGTGAGCGCCGCGATGCCACTCTTGATATGCCGCGTCTAATTATTCCATCGGTACAAGTAAATATCGATGCAGGTCATTTCCCAGAGCCAGAAGACAATGGTACCCGTTATCTCAAAGTACCGATTAATGTACTTGGGCAATAAGACAGATATCAGGATAAGCAGACATCAGAATAAGCAAACATTATAAACATGCATCACGTTACGTAAGCACAATACGAGTATAAGCCATCATAATGCTAGTCTTTACCGTAAACACATGGCTATATTACTCCTCTACCATTAAGCCTTCACACTTAAGGATTGAACCATGGAAATTAATATCGGCAGTACTGAGCGTTTACTACGTATCATCGCGGGTGTTGTGATTATCGGCTTGGGTTTGTATTTTCAAAGCTGGTGGGGCGTGATTGGCTTAGTGCCTTTACTCACGGGACTCTTCCGCTTTTGTCCTTTGTATAAAATGCTTGGGGTGAATACCTGCAAGCGTTAAAAAGTCGCTAGATTTATTGTCATAAATACATAATCAAGCATGGGTATTGGATACTTTGATCGACCAATACCCATGCTACTTGTATAGGAGTTTTATAATGAGTGAGCAAAACTCTCATCTGGTCTGCCCACATTGTCAGGCAACCAACCGCATACCAGCAGCCAAACTTAGTGCTGCGCCAAATTGTGGCAAATGTGGTCAGCCGTTATTAACGGGGAGTCCTCATGAACTAAACGCCCAAACGGTTCGTAAAGTCATTCAAAAAAATGAAGTCTTGACCATCGTTGATTTTTGGGCGAGTTGGTGTCAGCCGTGTCTGATGATGGCACCGCAGTTCAAGACGGCAGCCAGTCAGTTGCCACAAGTAGTGTTTGCCAAAATACAAACCGATAAATATGAGCAAGCGGCGGCACCTTATAATATTCGCAGTTTGCCAACCATGGTGGCTTTTAAAAATGGTAGAGAGATAGCACGGCAGTCAGGTGCGTTACCTAGCGATCAAATTGTTCAGTGGGTACAAAGCTTACATTCTTGAGTTTTAACGGATTATGATTATAAAAAAGCCAGTATGCTTATTGCATGCTGGCTTTTTTATAACAAATACTATCTAAAGTCATCAAAGAGTTGAGCAGTTAAATATTACTTATCAAACTTAACTTATTAAATATAATCTATTACACATAATCTATCACGTATTACTCGCCATAAATCTTAACACCATTGGCAAAGCTACAACGCTGAATGCGGGCGGATTGAATGATGGCATCACGCTCGCCATAGAGCCTTGATAATTTTGCATCGCGCGCCTTGGTATTGTTGCTTTTGCCCACGCCAAAGCTAATATTAGGGGAGATGCCCCAACGCCCTGCAGAAACCCCAACCCCGACACCTGAGGCGGATAAAGTTGATTGCTCATTGCGCGCCGCGTCGACATAGCGATTGACGCGGGTATATTCTTGACTAAGGGCTTGGCAATCGTAACTTTGATACGTGCTTGGCGGTACATATTGTGGCGTGACATTACCCGTCGAGGCACAGCCTGAGAGACCAAAAATGCCAGCTGTCGCCAGTAGTGTCGCTGCAGTAAGAGTTTTCATAGTGGCTCCATTAGGCTAGGTTGAGGCGATTGTATTTATGTAAGATAGCAAAAATAATGGGATTAAGATATTGAAAATATAGCACTTATTAAATATTTTCAATGCTAGTAATATAAGTATTTGCACAATCAAAATATGATATGTTTATTAAAATAAGTTACCAGGTTTAGCAAAGGCTAGTACCACAATGCCCACATATGCCGCTCCAGCAATAAGAATACCGGTCTTTCTTTGGCTAGATGTGGCGTTATTATTAAACGCTTTGATACTGGCACTGATAGCCGCAACGAGTAAGATTATTTTTGCAAATACCCATTGTATGGGTGCATTGGCACTCATCAGCTGCATTAGCATGACTGCCCCTGACACAATAATGAGGGCATAGAGAATGTGCGAAGAGATTTTAACCACGCGTGGCGCTTGCTTGTTTGAGCTTAATACCAAATAGCTCTGATATAAAAACAGGGCAATGAGTAATACAGCCATGAGCATGTGTAGATGTTTCATGAGATATTATTTCCTTTAAAGGTGCAGTTTCAGCGCTTACTGGTTACATATAATTATGGTATGGAAAGCACTATCTTCGCAATCGTTCGTTATTAGCCCTTGTTTTGTCCAGCACATAACGGACTATCAGGGCTTTGACCTTGCCATTCTATTGGGGTGTAAGCATGAATCGCTAAAGCATGGATTTGACCGCCTTGCGAGGTTAATAAGGAGTTTGCCAGTCCATATACAAGCTGATGCCGTGCGACCAATCTTTTGCCTTCAAAAGCATCACTAACGATCGTAAGCTTAAAATGGCTTTCTTTACCATCAAAATAACCAGAATGATTCATTGACTCATTCAACAATTCTATATGTTGCGGCTGCAACGCTTGTAGCTCAGCATTGAGCGCATCAGCGGTCGGTGTTTTACTCATAATAATCTTTCCATATATTTTGCCTAATAGTACTTGGCGGTATCATACTTAGCAATTTGTGAATTGCAAATAATGCCCATTATAGCAGACGCTATTAGCAGTAAAGCCTGCTATTAAGTGGCGTGTGCCTGTAAGCGATTACACTTTTGAGCTATCCTGTTTTTAAAAAATATAGCAATGAAAGATATTCTTTTTAACATACTGTCTTTAATGACGATAAATAATAGCCAGTCATGACAAGTAGCGGTATCTGTTAGCTATCAGCATAAAAAAGCAGAGCACAATTTATAACCTGTACTCCGCTTTTATAAGTAACAATCATTATAAGTAACAGCCATTTACTCAAAGCATGAAGTCAAACCACTTCATTAGCGACGCGCTTTTTGATAAAGCGGCATCACTTTAGGCATTAACGATTGCAATTGAGCAATACGATTGCTGCTGGTCGGGTGAGTGCTTAAGAACTGTGGTGGCTCACCTTGACTCGCGCTTTGCATTTTTTGCCATAAGGTAACCGCTGCTTGCGGATTATAGCCAGCACGTGCCATTAACTCTAAACCAATTTGATCGGCTTCAGCTTCTTGTGTGCGACTGTGTGGACGGCTCAGCCCCAAATCCCCAGCGACGTTTGCTAGCTCAGCTTGACCTTGCGACAGTCCAAAGATGCTTGCCGCTACACCGATACCAGTCTGCGTGGCATATTGGCGTGAGAGACGTTCACGTGAGTGCTCACGCAGCGCATGTGACATCTCATGACCCATAATGGCCGCAATCTCGTCATCGGTGAGATTCAGGCGGTCAATGATACCCGAGTAAAACATGATTTTGCCACCCGGCACCACAAAGGCATTCAGCTCATTAGATTTGATCGTATGAACTTCCCATTGCCATTTCGCCGCATCTGGACGGTAGACGCCGACCTGACCGACCAAACGATTAGCGATGTTCTTTAAGCGATTAAGCTGAGCCTTATTGGTATCTAGTACGCCGCGCGCTTTTGCTTCTTGCAGCGTTTTCGCATAACTCTGTGCAGACAGCTGCAAAACTTGCTCACTAGAAACCAGTAATAGCTGCTGACGGTCAACGCCGACGGCACCAGTACTGGTGGTGCTGGTACAACCTGTCAGGGCTAGTGCCGACAATGAAGCGGCCATCACGGTGCTGGTCAGTAATTTTTTCATAATAAACATCCTCGCTGTAAATGATAAAAAGTAAAATAGAACAAAGTGGCGGTTAATAATAAAGCGGTTGTCGTTAAAGTGATTATCGTTGAAACAGTTGTCGTTCAAATGACTCGTATTAAATTTTTTGTGGCATAAAGAGTTAAAGCAGCAAATAAGGCAATTTTTTATTAATGTTCCACCTATGCTTGCTACGTGACCTGAACAGTAAAATTTTACCCGAACTGTCATTAGGCATAAGTATAATAATGTTACTAAGGCAAAACCAATGCAGGAAAAGTAACAATACAGCGTAGGATTGTAAGTGAGAGGAACGTTGACACCAACAAATCTATTTTTCGCGACTAACGTCTATAAACTTGATAGGCGGCATAAATCTCAGTCAAAAAATAGTCTCATAGGCAATGAGATACTACCTACAAGGACAGAGCTTTAGATTTCTAACATTATTGTGAAAAATAACTGATATTATTGTAAATAAATAATGATCGCTAAATCAATTATTTATGATAATCACATCAATAAATAGCGAGTTAAAGACATAATATTGGAAATAAACGTTAAAAATGAGGTTGACAGGGTTAGAATATCTGATAGAATAGCCAGCCTATCGAGACGGAGTTGTTGTTAACAACACTACAATTCGATAATCAGCGGGAATAGCTCAGTGGTAGAGCATAACCTTGCCAAGGTTGGGGTCGAGAGTTCGAATCTCTTTTCCCGCTCCAAATATGGCTTGAAAAAGCATCAAAGCCTCACTTTATTGTGAGGCTTTTTTTTGTCCTGATTTTAAGGGTTGTCATTGTTTCTTAAGAATATTTCGATGACATTCCAAGCTACTATCGACGGAATTCACGACATAGATTACTAAAAGTTGTAGCGCCAAAACTAAGTTACAAAAAATGGTCAATTTGACACATTAGCCTCAGTTTAATCACGCATAATTATAGAGATCGTTTAAACGAATATAACAAAAAATAATCCATCTATAGACCATGATGATAATAAGGAATAATTATGCAAGAATTCAAACATAGAGCATTCAATGAATTATTTGATCTGTCAGGAAAAACTGCGATTGTGACGGGTGGTGCAAATGGTATTGGTAAAGCAACGGCGCTACGTCTAGCACAAGCTGGGGCAAATATCGCCATTGCTGATTTGAAATTAGAAGATGCAAAGGCTGCGGTCAAGGATATCGAAGCGTATGGTGTAAAAGGCTTGGCAGTCGAATGTAATATCTTGAAAGATGAAGATTTAGTCGCTATGGTAGATAAGGTCGTCGCTGAATTTGGCACTGTCAATATTTTAATCAATAATGCTGGTGGCGGCGGCGGTGGTCGTGAAAACCCAGCCACAGCATCGGTCGATGATATTCGCCGTGACTTTGAGTTGAATGTTTTTAGTGGCTGGCGCTTGTCTCAATTATGCGTGCCACATATGAAAGCGTCGGGTTATGGCTCGATTGTATTTACCACTTCGATGTCGAGTATCAATAAAAGCCCGAACATGAGTGGTTATGCGGGTTCAAAAGCGGCTGTCAATCATATGGTGGCGAACTTGGCACATGATTTTGGCCCTGAGGTACGCGTCAATGCGGTTGGACCTGGTGCCACGCGTACTGATGCGTTAAAAACTGTACTAACACCAGAAATCGAAAAGAAAATGCTAGAGCATACGCCGATTCAACGTTTGGGTGAAGCCGATGATATCGCTGGTGCTATGCTGTATTTTGCCGCACCACTATCTGAGTGGGTCAGTGGTCAGACCATATTTGTGAATGGCGGCGGTGTGCAAACCTTAGACTAAGCTTATCTACATATGAAGGTATTTAAACCATGATGTTAAAGCTATAGTAAATAGTAAAAAAACCGTTATGAAAAGCGTCGTCCAACGTATAGTTGGGTGACGCTTTTATCGTTTTAAGCCTATGTTTCATGATGAAGATGCTGGCGCATTGATAGGCTGCATCTTTCAACTGACTGAATATGCTCAATTGATGATATTCAAGTTACTCAAAGCAAATATGGGCGACCTCATTGCAAAAAGTTTGCTTGCCATTTTTAAAACCTGCGATGGCTTGTGAATTGATTCTAATCGCTTCTACCGCGTCTTTCGCTTCTAATATGACTAGGGTAGCCGGTGCTCCTACTTTAACCTCCGTTTGCCGTGACAAAAGCTTCGCTGCATTTTTGCTAATCATATCGAATACCTCCGCTATCTGCTCATCTTTTGCTAATTGAGTGATATTGGCATACATATTTGCCATTCTAATCAGTGAGGCATCACCGTAAGGCGTGAAAGCATTTAAAATATTATTGCTAGGAATAGTCGTATTGATGCCCATCGCTAATAGCTCATTGGCGTTGACCATGCCTCTAGGAATGAGCGCCTCATAATCACGCCCATTTAAAAATATGTCGGTGGCTGGTAACACCGTCAGGGTCATGTCAGCAAATTTCAGTAAGGCAGCCATTTCTATACGTTTGTCTTTGTCCATCGCTGACAGTTTAGTCACATGACCAATAGACACGCGACCTTGATAATGGCGCTTGATGGTTTCTTCAACCAATTTTGGAATGCTCGAGCCTTGTGGATCCAGATCAAAATCTAAATGAAAATCAACATCGACGTCAAACTGCTCAGCCAAGTCAAACACCATTTCAATATGCTTGTGAGGATTCTCATCTTTGTATGGACAGCCGCCAACCAAATCAGCGCCTTGCGACAATGCCAGTTTTAGTAGCTCATAAGTATGCAGGTCATTGGTCAATCCTGATTGCGCAAAGGCGCAAATCTCTATATCGATGGCAAATGCATAGGTGTCGCGGGCTTTTTTGATGGCATTAAAGGCACGCATCTCTGTTTTTGAATCTGTTTCAACAAAGGTGCGCAGACCAACGGTGCCTTTTTTAATCGCCATCTCAATCACTCGTGAAGCACGATTAAACACATCTATTTCCGTAAAATCCTTTTTAGCCTTACCTGTTTCTTCAACAGCCTCGTTTAAATCACCTTGCTCTATAGTACAGCGATCAAGGATGCAGGCTTTATCAAGGTGAATGTGGCTCTCATAGAATCCTGCACAGACAAAGTAACCTTTAGCATCGTAAATTGCTTTTGACGCATCATCATTTTCAGTTTTTTCCGCAATATCGTCAATACTCTCGATATAAGCGCCGTTTATACTGATATTGACCAAGTTTTTATGATTTGGTAATTGGGCATTTTTTATAAGTAAATCAAACATCGTTTTTCCTTGTTTTTTTGCTTGGAGTGATTCAACGATCAATGGCATTTTAGTGTCAAGAGTGGGGGTTTTAAACTTTAAATCCGCATGACTATTCGATGTTTTTATTTTTTCCTACTCAACGGTCGTTTTTTGTTCATGAGTGGTTAGGGGCAAGCGTCATCGAGTCTAATATATGGAATATAATGACCACCGCTACGGTATGTAGACTTTGTTTATAAATAGACTATATCGTTTTTACCAAAAAACATACTTAGTTATTGATATTTTATTGTTATAATTATCTTATAAGTTTTGAGTGTAAGTTAAGATATACTAATAATAAAAAGAGTAAATAATAAGCTAGATTTAGCTTTATACCTTGAAACTACGAAGGCATTTCTGTGATGGAATGACTTTATTTAAATACAATCAGATAAATAGGAAAAAGTATGTCAAATATCGATGAGTCGTTACAAGAATTAATGAATCTTGATGGTGCAATGGGTGGCTGTATCGTCGACTATATGTCAGGCATGGTACTTGGTATGGCTGGCGGCGGCGTTGACTTAGAACTTGCAGCAGCAGGTAACTCGCAAGTGGTAAAGGCGAAGGTAGCAACGATGAAGTCATTAGATATCAAAGGTGAAATCGAAGATATGTTAATCACTTTGGAGTCTCAACTGCACATCATTCGTCCTACAGCCAAGCATGAAGACTTGTTTATTTATTTGGTGCTTGATAAATCAAAAGCCAATCTTGCATTAGCCCGCCGTAAGGTACAAGCGGTAGAAAATAAACTAGAGGTATAATTCGGTTGGTCGTGTTCAAAAAATGAGTGATTTATCAAACCCTCCTTGTTGCTTATCGCGCCTTAAATAAGACAAGACTGGCAACAAGGTCAAATTCGCTATGTACGTACTGTACATAGCGAATTATTATTTTATAGACAGTAGGAATAACTTAACGAGCGTGAGCCGTTTTATCAAGTGGTGGCAAAATGAAGTGTATTGCATACGTCAGTAGAGTGCCTATCAGTGATCGCACTATTCGAATGCCTACTGGGTTATCAGACATCGTTAGCGTCTCTCGTAAGCACAATCCAAAATCGCAAATTACGGGTATCATCTCTTACCGTGACGGTCAGTATCTGCAAGTGCTAGAAGGCCCTTATCTGGAAGTAGACAAGTTAATGAGTAAGATAGCTTCTGATCCTAGACATGAAGATCTTTGGGTGTTTTTGGATGTGCGCGTGATCAAACGCAGCTTTCATAATTGGGCTGTGAGCGTGTTTGATTTTGTGGATCAAGGCAACTTTTTTAATGCGTTCATTGAGAATAATAGCGCTGTGTTAAACAGCTTTAATGAGTCTCAACAAAGACGTATTCAACCGTTTATTGATATAAAAAAATCTGATACGGTGCCTGAAAAGTATTATGAAGGTAAGGATTTAAGATTACTGGCATGGCCTGATCTCAACAATGAAAGCCAGCCGCAGATGATGATGAACCTGTGTATCAAATTGACTAAAAAGCCTTATTCGTTTAATGCACTAGCGGATAGTGGTGATTTTGGCAGCCATCATCAAGTCACACAGATTATCAGAGAGTTTGATCGTTTAGGTTTATTGAGTGTCACAGAGGCAGCACCGATACATAAGCAAACCGTAAATGAGAAAAAACCTAATAAATTTTATGGTGCGATCAAAAAATTCTTAGGAATGAGGTAAAAAATTGAATTATCAGAAGCTAGCAATCATTGGTGAAGTAGGTGCTGGAAAAACTCGGTTGGTCAAAACCCTAAGCGAGATAAGCCCCATCGAAACAGAAGCAAAATCTAGTATTGATATCGGTAAAGAGTACACGACAGTCGGCATCGATTATGGGCGTATCACTCTGTCTGACGATATGGCACTAGGTATTTACGGTGTGCCAGGTCAAGAGCGTTTTTCTTTTTTATGGGAGTTCGTCAATCAGTCGCTATGGGGATTGCTCATTTTGATTAGATATGGCGAGACACCCGATTATGCCAATTTAGATAAGCTGTTACACTTTTTTGCGCCAGAAAAAAATCAGACCACGTGTATCATTGGTATCACTCATTGCGAGGATGCTGACAAAGATAGCCTTTCAGCACTGGGACAAGAAATAAGAGTGATGTTGATGCAGCATAACGTGGTGGCACCTGTGCTCCATACAGATCCTAGAAACAGAGAGTCCGCCGTGTCTCTGTTGTCATTATTTAATACCCTTAATAATCAAGACTAATGCCAGATATGACTATGTTAAAAGAAAAATTAGACGAAAAATCACCAGCAAAAATAGCGTTATTAAGCCACATGAAAGCATTGTGTGACGCCAATAGAGAAGTCATATTGGTTAGCTTATGCACCACAGATGGCTTTCCCATTAGTTGTTTTTCGATCAGTGAATTGAGCAATCAAACGGACAAGTTTGCAGCGATGAGTAGCACACTATCAGCACTGAGTGATTCATCCGCGAGTCAAATGAAGCAGGGCAAGTGCGACATCACTATCGTCGAAGCCACTGCTGGAAATATGCTATTTGTCAAAACTGACTATATTGGTAAACCTTGTGTATTGACTGTGGTAGCGCAGAATAAGATGGCACTAGCAGAAGCAAGATATAAAACCAAAAAACTGATTGGTGTCATTTCTGCTATCACTGAGTAAGGCGCACAAGTAACCAAGATTGCTGGATTCGGTAGGGCTATAAGCGATAATTCGACTGTGATAGACATGTGATATTATTTGCGTGAGCAAATATCGACACTGTATTCAGATATCGACCTTGTATAAAGGTAATGCCCTGACCTTTGACGGCCATATCTACCAAAACTCAGCATTAGTGGCATTAATTTTGCCATGAATCCTGTGCTTAAGCTTTCTGCCTTCTTCGTCCGTCAGCTCTAGATTGCTTCTTTTGCCCAGACCATATTGTAAAAATTCATGATTTCTCAAATCTGCTAGCGTCTCAAGTAATCCCATTCTGCTCAGATAATCGGGACTGGTACAGAGCGAATAACGAGTCAGCGCCATCCGTTTTGCTTAGTCGCTGGAATCTTGCAGCTCTTAATACTCGACCAGCTCATACCCTTCTTCGATCAAGTCAATGTGTCGATCAGAAAAATCCAACTCAACGTTTAGGACGGGACAGCAGTGCTGTATCTATCGGTGATGGCGCGTAATGAAGAATTTCTATAGTACATTGCGTAGAGGCTAGAGGCTTGTCACGTATTAACTATCGGGTGAATAGGCTGAATTTATGCTGTTGGTTCTATTCTAAAATGAATGGTTCTATTTTGAAGTAAACGGTTCTGCTGTGGTTATTTGACGCTATATTTACAGTGTTATTGTTCTGAAATTTAGAGGAGTTAATTACAGTCAATAAATTTTTTTGATAGCTTATTTTTTATAACCTGTTCTTTGATAGCGTAATATACAAAGCACCACTTAACGGATTGTTGAGCGGTGCTTTTTTGAGTCAAAATATCAGTTTTAAATAGTGGTTTTTTAGGTACTCATTTTAACGATACTGAGTTTAAATATACTAAGCTTAAATATACTATCAAGGATAAATAGTTAGGCTTGGCTTTTTTTACGACCCATCAAGCTATTAGCTACCCATGCTGGACCAATTAATAAAAATTGTAAGTCTTCAAAAAACGAGGGTTTTTTACCTTCAATTTTATGACCAATGAACTGTCCAATCCAAGCAACCACAAAAACAGCTGCCCAAACCTTAAAGCCCCATGGTAATAATGCCATTACTGACAAACAAATAAGAATAAACATTCCCATCGCCAAGAATAACGGCGTGGATAGACGCATATAAAACAACAATACCAACGCGCTAAGTACTAAGGTAAACCAGACTGATAGCGACATGCCCATGCCTAACAGGCTGACAAATATCGTGGGAACGCATAGCCAATGGATTTTTTTATTGACTAAGTTTTGATGACTAACAGAATATTCACTAAGCCATTGCTCAAGTGTGCGTTTAGATAGGCGTTTTTGCTGAGTACGAGACATACTAACCTCCATGTTAGTAGATGAATGGAAAAATCTCTCCTATCAGTTGTAGCACTAATTGAGCCAGTCCACCACATTATCTGATAGACGGCACAGTCAAAACCTATAACGTTATCAACATGTTTGCCAATATCTGCGAGCTCTTCGGTTTTATTCTTTTAAGATATCAGCATTTATGACCATACAAGATAACCGTTAACCTTGTTCACTGCGCTGCCATTCATACAGACCAATGAAGGCGTTTATTTGATATATCATGGTTTGAATGGCAAAAATGTAATTGCCCGACATTAGATTGACGATGAGCCAGACAAAGTTAACGATAATCCATAACCACCAGTTAAATGAATAGCGTAAAATCATCGCGGCTTGTGCAGTGATGGAGAGGACAAAAGCAATGACGTTGATCCAAAAGAAGGAGATAAATCCTAGGAATTTACTATTATCATTTTCAACCACTGCATAGCCATAGCTGGCGAGTAAATCATTCACCGTGGGGAAAAGTGCGAGACCAATAATAATAAAAGCGGCGGTAATCAACCAAACCGCTTTGCTCGCCGCCTTTGGTATCATGTCGCCATCAGGATCGGTATGTTTTGACCAATAAAAAATACCGTAGACATGGGTGAAAAAGTTAAAGAGCGGCGCGAGCATCAAACCGACTGCACCAGACGTCGCCTGCACGACGACTTCTCCCGCCGTCGCTGCCATTCCCAACCCGTTGCCCATGACGTTTTTGCGAAATGATAGCGAAACCACACAGACCAAACCAACGAAAGACACGCCCAAATAAAACATATCAAGTGTGGTGTGTTCTGTCGTGAGCCAAAAACCTGCGGATAATGCTATCACCCCGCAAATGAACCAAGTGACAATCCATTGCATCGCCCACTTTCCAGTAATATTATCTAATAGCTGAATACGCATAAAGCCTTTTTCCTTAAAGTATTAAAACTACAATGAGTTCTTATTTTATTTTTTAGTATCATATTATTTTTGTATTATCGCTATTCTTGCCATCGCTATTTTTACCCTGTCGTCTATCTACCATAAACATACTGTTCGATAAGTAGCAGCGCTTGCTGATAACGCGCATCGTAATCTGGCTGATCAACCATATGTGGTTTGATATCATGACGAGCAAAAATATCGACGAGACGTCGCTCAAAGCGTCCACGCGCCTCAGGCGTGCCCAATGAGCGCATGCCATCATCAATCCACGGCGTATTGTTATCCAGCATAATGGTATGATCCAAGCGAAACTCATCGATACAAGCCGCCACAAAAGGATGGCTGCGACCTTCATATTCTTCACAAAATGCTTGAGTGGTCACAAAATCGGTATCAACGATGGTGACAGGAGCGGTCGCATTAGCTGCCGCATCTCTTATAGCTTGAGCATGCTGAAGGGCAATCGGACCATAGTCATTGTATTGTAGACCGACTTCACTACCGCCCAAATCTGTACCGACATATAAGCGTCCCATCTCTAAAGCAAAGCTGGCGCCATAATAATTGGCCAGTTTATGCACCAATGTGGTCTTACCTGAACTTTCGCCGCCAACAATCGCCACCGTTTTGGTATAGTCGCCGCGCGCTTGGGGATGAATAGCTGACCAATGCGCGACTGGATTACGAGCGATGGCATAAGAATCAAACTCAGGCTGTAGCGGGGTCGTGACGACTGGTATCGATAATCGCTCATAGACACCACTCTGCGCCAATGGATGGTTTTCTGCGACAAACAAGGCTGTATCTGCTGGTAAGTCGAGCGCTGTCGTCAAACGTTGTAGTTTGGCATTGCTGGCAGGAATGTCGATTGTCACATCAACGAAGCTATCATGTAGCGGTAGCTCAATCTCATGAGTGGTATGAATTTGGATAAATGGTAAATCAGCACACGCCATCTGTAGCCAACGTGCTTTGTCTTGCAAAGTAATGTCAAAGTCTGGATGCGGTGCTGGATGCGCCATAATGATAATATGCAAGGTTTTCGCTTGTCCTGCCGCAGCCAATATACTGCGCATTTGACCTAAATGTAGTGGCTCAAAATGTCCAATCATCAATCCTGACTCGTACATAGCTTTCCTTAATTTTTATTTATTCTTAATTACACTAATTTTATCGATAGACTGCTGGAATATCTGTTATTTACCAGCATGTTATAAAGGTTTAAGGCGATTTACAGGTAGGTTATTGTAAAGGGGTATCTTTTTATACGACTTTATACGACTTTTTTCTGATAAAAATATGACCAAGTTATTAATTTAACTGTGATTGTTTGAGTATCTCACCATTTCTGAGGTTGCATCTACAAAATATCTATGTGCTGAGAATGGCTAAATATTGGATTTGTAACAACATGTTTAGTATGGCAGCAATAAAGCTAATCGTGAAACATTTTGAAATAACTATTTAAAATCAGCAGTTTATGAGACTTTATGACAGATTAGGGCAAGCTTGGTTAGCATAAACTCACAAAGTACGTCTATACGTTCAACAGATAAATATTAAATAGTTGCTATACTTATTCATAAGTTAAGAGGGCTAAGCAGCTTCCTGGCTAGAATCGGAAAAAAGCATAAAAATAGAAGCAAAAAGCAGAATTTTAAATAACTATAGAAATAATAGAGAGGTATTTGATTTGGCTAAACTAGCAAAACTACATCGCTCACAGAACAATCGCATGATAGCAGGTGTGATGGGCGGTATTGCCGAATACGTTGGCTGGTCACCGACTTGGGTGAGAGTATTATTCGTGATTATCTCATCCTTGAGTGCAGCAGTACCTGGCATCTTAATTTATATAATTTTATGGATAATCATGCCAAAAGCGACTAGTGCGTCTTACCAATAAGATTTTTTTATATTTGCTCTTATCTTTTTAATAGCTTAATATTAGTACCATTTTAATAGAATTACTATCGAGATTGGCTCAGATAGATTTTTAGCAAAAAAAAGAATAGCAGTTCGACTAAAAAACAAAAAGCCTGACTCATCAGGATACCAAAGACATACCTTTCCTCCTGCCCAGATGCTCGCGCATTTGGGTATTTTTTTATCTGCTACTTTTGTGCCTTCTATATTGCAGCAGTTTGATTACAAATGAGCCTTATAACGACTGGTTTAGGTCCGCAGCATAAATTTAATTGATGTAAATATAGATAAAATAGTCAATTTTTAGTAAGGTGAGCAGGCAAATAGAGTCGTTGCCGAATAGGCTATACGAGTGCTATCAAAACTTTATTTATAAATATCCATTCCACAGTGGCTTTACTATGAAAACCCAAACTATGACATCCCAAGCGACAACTCCGATGATAGAAAATACAGACCCTCAACCGATGACGTTTCAGGATTTAATTCTAACCCTACAGAATTATTGGGCAGATAAGGGCTGTGTTATCTTGCAGCCTTATGATATGGAAGTCGGCGCGGGTACTTTTCACACCGCGACATTTTTACGCTCGTTAGGTCCTGAGCGTTGGAATGCTGCCTATGTGCAGCCGTCACGTCGTCCAACCGATGGTCGCTACGGTGACAACCCCAACCGCTTGCAACATTACTATCAGTTTCAAGTGGTGCTTAAGCCAAATCCACCCAATATCCAAGAGCTGTATTTGGACTCGCTAAGAGCCATTGGTATTGATCCATTGGTGCACGATGTGCGTTTCGTTGAAGACAACTGGGAGTCGCCAACGCTGGGTGCATGGGGACTAGGCTGGGAGATTTGGCTCAACGGTATGGAAGTGACGCAATTTACGTACTTCCAGCAAGTAGGCGGTCTTGAATGCTTCCCAGTAACTGGTGAAATCACTTATGGACTTGAGCGCTTAGCAATGTACGTGCAGGGTGTTGACAGCGTTTACGATTTGGTTTGGGCGGATGGTGAGTTTGGCCGTGTTACTTATGGCGATGTTTTCCATCAAAACGAAGTTGAGCAATCGACTTATAACTTTGAGCATGCCGATGTGCCGATGATGGGTCAGATGTTTGATTTTTATGAGCAACAAGCGGACAAGCTAGTGGCTGAAGGTTTGTCATTACCTGCCTATGAGATGGTACTAAAAGCCTCACATGCTTTTAATTTACTTGATGCTCGTGGTGCGATTTCAGTGACTGAACGTCAGCGTTTTATCCTACGAGTACGTACGCTTGCTCGTAAGGTTGCCATTGGTTATGTCGAAGCACGCGCAAAATTGGGTTTTCCATTGGCAGATGAGGCGCATCGTCAAGCGGCGCTCGATAAGTATTTGCCAAAAGAAGAAGCCGCTGAGAATACAGAAATCAATCAAGCTATTGATAACAACCAATCTACTAATAACAATAAATAGGAGCATCCCATGAGTACCATTTTATTTGAACTGGGGTGTGAAGAGCTACCTCCAAAAAGCCTAAAACCTCTACGTGATGCGCTACAAGCGAGTGTCACCGAACAATTAAATGAAGCAGAAATCAGCTTCGATACTATCAAAGCCTTTGCTGCACCGCGTCGTTTGGCGCTTCAAATTCAGGGCATTAGCGATAAGCAGCCGGATCGTAGCGAGCAAAAACGCGGCCCTGCGATTAAAGCCGCGTTTGATGCGGAAGGTAATCCAACACGTGCAGCGATGGGTTTTGCCAAGGGTTTAGGTATTGAAGCCAGCGAGTTGATAACGATTAACACCGACAAAGGTGATTATGTCGGTTATGAGCAAATCATTCATGGTCAAGCAACTACTGAACTGTTAGCTGCCATTTTCCAGACTGCACTAGACAATCTACCGATTGCTAAGCGTATGCGTTCAGGTGCCAGCCGCAATGAATTTGTGCGTCCAGTACAGTGGGCGGTATTGATGCAAGATAGCACCGTCATTGATGCGATCATTCAGGGGCATCAGACAGGCACGCAAACTCGTGGTCATCGCTTCCATAGTCCTAATTATCATGAGATTGCGCATGCCAATGACTACGAAGAGTTACTAGGTGGTTTAAAAGTGGTTGCTGATTTTGATAAGCGTCAAATGCTGATTAAAAACCAAGTCAAAGCCTTGGCTGATGAAGTTAATTCAGATGCTATCGTGCCGCAAGATTTGTTGGATGAAGTAACCGCATTGGTTGATTTCCCTATTGCTTTACGTGCAAGTTTTGAACCGCGCTTTTTACAAGTGCCACAAGAAGCGCTTATCTCTACCATGCAAGCCGATCAGAAGTATTTTTGCTTAACCGATAAAGCGGGCAAATTACAGCCGTACTTTATTTTCATCACCAACATTGAGTCAAAAGATCCCAATCAAATTATCGAAGGTAATGAGAAAGTCGTGCGTCCACGTTTGGCTGATGCCGAGTTTTTCTTCTTACAAGACCAGAAGCAGCCATTATTTGCGTTGACAGAAAGCCTCAAAACTCGTGTCTTCCAAGACAAGCTGGGTACGATTTGGGAAAAATCTGAGCGTATTGCCAAGCTTGCCGCCTTTATTGCCGCCTTGATGCAACAGCAAGGTCAGCAGATTGATATCGATGAAACGGTGCGTGCGGGTATTTTGTCCAAAGCCGATTTGGCAAGCTCGCTCGTAGGTGAATATCCTGAATTACAAGGTATTGCAGGCACTTACTATGCGCGTTTGAATAATGAGCCTGAAGCAGTCGCGGCAAGTTTAGAAGAGCAATATTTGCCCAAGTTCAGTGGCGACGTATTACCACAGACGCCAATTGGCATTTGCTTAGCATTAGCCGACCGTTTAGATACGCTTGTTGGTATTTTTGCCATTGACCAAGCACCGACGGGTTCAAAAGATCCGTTCAGTTTGCGTCGCTCAGCCATCGGTATCTTGCGTATTTTGATCGAAAAGCAATTGCCAATTAATTTGGTAGCGCTCGTTGAACAAGCGATCAAAGGCTATAGTGACGCTGAAGGCAGCAAGATTGAAAAAATGGGCGATACGTTTACTCAGGTCATGGCATTCTTAAACTCGCGCTATCGGGCGATGTATACCGAGCAGGGAGTGAGCGTCGATACCATTCAGGCAGTGCAAGCGATTAACCCGCATATGCCGCTTGATTTTGATCAGCGTATTCGCGCGGTACAAGCCTTTAGCGAATTGTCACAAGCTTCAATGCTTGCTGATTCAAACAAGCGTGTCGCCAATATATTGGCCAAATCAGAAGTGAGTGTCGCTGATACTGTCGATGAAGCGCTATTGTCTGAATCTGCCGAGCAAAGTTTATATGCAAGTGTGCTGCAAGCGCAGACGGCGGTTAAACCGCTGCTAGAACAAGCTGATTACACACAAGTGTTGCAAACGCTTGCCAGCTTAGATAAGCCGCTGACGCAATTCTTTGATAATGTGATGGTCAACAGTGAAGACGCCGCCCTTAAAAACAACCGCTTAGCGCTGCTTAAGCAAGTACGCGCATTGTTTTTAACCGTCGCTGATATCAGTGAGTTGCAGCTATAGTTTCACTAATATAGATCGCTCACTTTATTTTCTGTTTAATACAAAAACTGGCCCGCTATGGCCAGTTTTTTACACAGTATCATGGCATTTATTGATAAATTATCATGATAAATGGATGGACAATTAACTCGCTAAAGCATAGCACTATCGTCAAGGAATTTTAGAATCGCTACAAGGCGACCGACCGCAGATAGTACACTAAGTACATCTAGGGCGGGTAACACCGTAGCGGTTTAAAAATGCTCTGACTATATCGTCAGTATTGCTGGTTAAGTTATACTGTTCAGACGTATTGAATAATCCGCCAAGCGGCTTCTATCATTCATAGCGCTTACTCATATTCAAAGGAGCACTGCCGTGTTTGCTGTTATCATTATCATCATCGTTATTTGGATAGTAATGTGGGGGTTTTATAAATTTATGTACCCGCGTGCGCCCAAAAGCATGATGCCAAAAAAAGGGGATGTGATTACACCGCGTCAGTGCAATTTTTGTGGCAACAGCTTGGCTGAATACCGCGGCGTCCTTGAAACCAAGCCCGACTTGGCTGCAAATAGTGAGAGTACTATTGGCGAAAACCAAGCATTGTTTTTTTGCAATTATGAGCATCAAGCAGATTTTCATGCAGGTAAGGTTTATAACCCTGAGGTATAAATAATTAGATTATGGCTTAGGCATAAAAAAGCGCTTGGCTCATCAGAGCGAAGCGCTTATTGTTTCGTCGCGTAATATGCGCTTATAAAACAGACTGTGCGTCTTTCATAATTTTATTTAATAGCGCTTCAGATTGTTTGTCTTGCTGTAGTCGATCTTCATCGCTTCTTTGATTGGTGTGTATTTTTTCATACAAATTTAAGCAGCACAGTACTAAGATACTTTCTTGACTGAGGCTTGGCGCATCTCGTTTGAGATCTAGTGCATGGTTATTGATATACGAGACAGCTGAGAGCAGCTCTTCTTGTTCGTGTACTGGGCAATATATAGGATAGGTGACACCCGCAATTGCAATATCAACCTTTTTGATTTGTGGTTCAGGGATAGTGGTTTTCACAGTAGCACTCGACGTATTTGAACCAGTTGCAGCGACTGGTTGTGGTTTAGAAGGAATATTCTGCTGTTGGCCATTTTGTGGCTTTTTTTCTATAGAGTTTTTGTGGTCATCGGTCATGATAAATCCTACAATGTCTGGTCAGTAAAATGAGTAATATAAGATATTACCGTTTTGATTTTGTCGGTTTCATTAGCAAGTAGTGGTGATCGGTCATCGTTTATTGCTATCACTGATCAGCCTTCTACTTGATCGATGTGGGTTAAGCGTTTTAATACAACTTGTGTACGCTCTGCTGCCAATTGATTCTTTTTCTGCAGCTCACTGTTTTGCTGTTTAATATCGCTATATTGCTGCTTTAATTCATTATTTTGTTGCTGTAACTGGCTGTTTTGTTGTTGCAATTGGCTGACCTGTTTTTGCAATTTATCTTGTTCTTCGCCTATCATATGATGCGCTTCAGCCAAGCTTTGGTAGCGCTTGTCGAGATCGTTCAATTGTTTTTTGGCACTATCGCGTTCGCTATGACTAGTATTGAGCTTGGTCGTTAATGCTGCAAGCTCTTGAGGGTCGCTAACAGGATGCTGTTTGAGGCTGCTAAGTTCAGCACTGACAAGCTGATACTGTTTTTTTATGTCGAGTATCATTTTTTCTAATATTCTAAGTTGATCATACATAGTCAGTTTTTATCCTTAACAAGTAAGCGTGAATGAATTTTGTTCTCTGCGTTTAATAATGCCATAGGTGACCGCATAATATCTATATCAACAAAGTAATTACCTATATTAGACGTTGTTTGTTTATTTTTATTAGCCATGGTTTGATTGATAATATCAAGCGATGTCTCACACCTATTTTATCCGTCTGTTTTTATTTTTTAAGCAATATTTTTTAAGCAATAATCAATCACTAGGACCTCTATTATGAATGACAATATATCTGGCTGGAATACATGGCTGACTGCTTTTGATGACTGGACTGACGTCTCCATCAGCGAAGTGCATGGCTTGATGACAGGGCTGATGACTGCCTGTAATGCGCCTGATGAGCAAGTATGGGCTAAGGTCTTTGAGGAGCTCAGTTTTGCGCCTTTACCTGACGAGGCATTGACACTATTAACAGAAGAAGCGGAAGACACGGTTTTTCAGCTTAAAGACA
This sequence comes from Psychrobacter sp. NPDC064578, assembly GCF_044901245.1. Lineage (NCBI taxonomy): Bacteria > Pseudomonadati > Pseudomonadota > Gammaproteobacteria > Moraxellales > Moraxellaceae > Psychrobacter > Psychrobacter sp. NPDC064578. Next base: position 113,812 of record NZ_JBJDPI010000005.1, on the reverse strand, counting down.
AAGACGATGCTTATTCTTATACGCCATTAGTGCCAGATGATGAACATGATTTGTACGAGCGCGTGATGGCATTGAAACAGTGGGCAAATGGTTTTATGACCGGTTTTGGGATTACCGACTGTGGTCTCAGTGGTGACGAAAATGAGATGCTGTCTGATTTGGCTAAAATCGGTGGTATTCGCTTAGAAGATGATGAAAAATTTGAAGGTGGCGAAGAGTCTTATCTGCATATTTATGAGTTTGCGCGCATGGTGCCAGTGAGCTTTGCCACCCGCACGCGTAAACCTGTCAAAGATATTGCCCTGATTGCTGGACTGGCTATCGATGCAAAAACCACCAAAGAGCTGCAGGCAGAAGGCAAGTTACCAAAGCCAATGCCGCCAGTCGTTGATGCGATGAATCAAAACCGTCCTTCATAATAAAGACGCTATCGTAAATGCTTTGATATGAGTTGATATTCAACACGTCCTAGTATGAAGTGATAAAAGGAGATGGAGATGATAACTGACAATGATATGATTCATTTACGCCGCTCTATTGAGCTTGCTACTGAAGCTTTAGAGGCGGGCGATGAGCCATTTGGTAGCGTATTGGTCGACGGCGATGGTCATGTGCTGCATGAAGATCGTAACCGAGCCAATTCTGTCGATGCTACTTATCATCCTGAAATTGCCGTTGCTAAATGGGCAGCAGCAAATATGACAGCGGAGGCGCGCGATAACGCTGTGGTTTATACCTCAGGCGAGCATTGTGCCATGTGTTCGGCCGCGCATGCGTGGGCAGGGCTTGGTCGTATCGTTTATGTCAGCTCATCAAAACAGTTGGATGAATGGATGGAGGAGATGGGCGTAAAATCCTCATCACCGATCAATTCATTAAGTATTCAAGAAGTAGCACCAAATGTATTAGTACAAGGTCCGATTACTGAATTAGATGCAGAAGTAAAGGCGCTGCAACAGTGCGCATTTCAAAGACGCTAACGCTTTATATTTTTACTATTCCAGAAATTATAGTAGCGAAAAACGAGTGCGAGTACTACATCTAGTAGGCTTGGAAAATTTAACATCGCTAACCGTATTTCTAAAATCGGTATCATATCGTGATAAGGATATTTCATGACTTCGAACAATAATAATCAGCTCAAAAATATATCTTACCCTGCGCATAGTATCGATTGGCTAACGCGTCTGATTGCTTTCGATACGGTCAGTCGCCATTCAAATTTAGCTTTGATTGAAGATGTGCAAGCGTACTGTGAACAATTAGGTTTGATAGTAGACTTGACTTTTAATGAAGCCAAAAACAAAGCCAATCTATTCGTTACTGTGCCAGCAGGGGCAAACGCTGACGAAGTCAATCACGGTCTGGTGCTGTCTGGTCATACGGATGTGGTGCCAGTTGATGGTCAAGATTGGACGTCAGATCCATTCACTGCGACGATACGTGGCGATAAGCTATATGGACGCGGTGCATGTGATATGAAAGGCTTTATCGCTTGTGCATTGACGTTATTACCACGCGCTGTGCAGTTATCCAATGAAGGTCAGTTGCGTCGCCCGCTGCACTTGGCGCTGTCATTCGATGAAGAAGTGGGCTGCTTGGGTGCGCCATTGATACTGGCAGATTTGAAAGCGCGTGGTATCACCCCTGATTATTGTATCGTTGGTGAGCCAACCAATATGACGATGGTTGTGGCACATAAAGGCATTGCCGTTTATCGTTGCCGCGTCCATGGTAAGTCTGCGCATTCGTCATTGACCGCCCAAGGTGTCAATGCTATCAGCTATGCCAGTCGTTTGATTGGTTATGTCGATGATTTAGCAGAAGAATTGAGCCATCGTGACGATAATGATACGTTGTTTGATGTACCTTATTCGACACTTTCAGTGGGCACGATAAAGGGTGGGACGGCGACCAATATTGTTCCCAATCTATGTGAGTTTACCTTTGACTATCGCAATCTGCCGCATATGACGCAAGACGATATCCTCGCGCCGATTCAGGCGAAGGTTGCAGAGCTTAGCGCACAAATGCAAGCACGCGCTGCCGATACTGGCATTGAGCTGCTGCAAGAAGAAAGCGTACCGGCAATGACCGATAGCGACAGCGCTGAGCTACAAGCGTTGATAGCTGCTTTGACGGGCGATGAAAAACGTCATAAAGTCGCTTATGCCACTGAAGGCGGGCAATTTACTAATGCTGGCATCCCAACGATTATCTGCGGTCCCGGTAGTATTGAGCAGGCGCATAAAGCTGATGAATACGTTAAGCTGAGTGAAATTGAGCGATGTGATGGTTTTTTACAGAAGTTATTAGACAGCTGTGCGATCAATTGATGGATTAAATCAGCAAGTGTTCCTTTCTGTTATCAGCAAGTGACGAGTTAGCAGAAAAGACACCGTCTTTATGGCGGTGTTTATTTTTTAGCAGTTTGGCAGTATTACGATAAATTTTTATAAATAATAAAGTAGGGGTTGGTCGATGTCTTGGCATCTGTTTGCAGTATTCTTTGCAAGTACGTTTTTTATTTCAGCCACCCCAGGTCCCAATATGCTGCTCGCGTTTCAGTATGGCATGAACTATGGCGTAAAGCGCACATTGTGGACGCTGGCAGGACTGAGCCTCGGGTTATTTATATTACTGCTTTCGACCCTACTTGGACTCGATGTGATCAGTCGCCAGTCGCCTTGGTTGTTGACAGTCATTAAAGCAGTGGGTGCGGCTTATTTAATCTATCTGGGTATTAGCTCTTGGCGCGATGCAGGCGATGGCAGCTTGATGAGTGATGCTCGTGAAATGAGCGAAGAAGTCGCGGCTGAATATTCTATTTCTGGCAGTGAAGATACAGCTGGTACACCGCAGCCGCGTTCGCTCTCAAGCGCAGCGGTGAGAATCTCGCCAAGCAATGTGACCTTGTTTCGTACAGGTGTATGGGTATCGCTATCTAACCCCAAAGCCATCTTATTTTTTGCCGCTTTCTTTCCTAAATTTATCAATTTTAGTGCGCCGTTATGGCCACAATATGTTTTATTAACGATAGGGTTGTTCTTAAGTGAAACAATTTGGCAAATCGTTTATACCTTGGGTGGTACAAAACTGGCAAGTTGGCTCGATGTTGGCAATCGTTTAGCGTGGCTCAATCGTGGTTGCGGCGTCATATTTATCATCATTGCAGCCGCTTTATTGGTTGAAGTCATAAATGGTTTTGTGGTTTAAAAAACGAATCTAATGGGTTACGTTTTATCGCCGCTTTCTACGTGAGCTTGACAAAAGTAATTCACCCTGCACACTGAGACAGGTAGCTTAGTTTGATCTATTAGGTATTTTATGATTGGGCAGATGATCGTATGTTAAATATTGAGATAAAAATTTTAAGTGTTAATGAGCTTAACGATTTCAGAACTATCAGACTTTCAGCTCTAGAAAAATCTCCAAGAATGTTTGGATCTACATATGTAGCAGAAGTAGCAAAACCTCCAATTTTTTTTGAAAATTGCTTATCAAGTTCAACTGTATTTGGCGCCTATCATAAAAATAAAATCATAGGTTTAGCCACCTTCACACAAGAGACTGGAATAAAGTTTTCTCATAAAGCGTATCTATCCAGTGTATTCATTGAACCTGAATTCCGAGAAAAAGGCATAGCAAGTCAATTGCTTAGGGAAGTTGTGGAGTATAGTAAAAAATATGTGGAACAAATTTTACTTACTGTAGCTGATGATAATAAGCCTGCTATTAATTTCTATAAAAATTTTGGTTTTCAAACTTATGGAATAGAACCAATGGCATTGAAAGATAATGAGGAATATATTGATGAGATCTTAATGAAGTGTTTTGTGTTATAGCACTTTTACTGTGTTCAAAAGTCAATATCTCAATATCTCTTTACAGCAATCATTTAGAAAGTTAAGTATCGTTTGCACTCTCTTTGAGAGCTTGATAAAACTAACCCACTTTATGAATTAAAAAGCCGTTCGCTATTATAGTAAACGGCTTTTTTATTTTTACTCAAGCTTGTAACTTAACGGTTACGCCAATATTTCGATTAGCTCACCTTTTACCATGTGTGGACTGACAAAATCAGTAATACGTACGCTCACGAGTTTACCCAACATCTCCTCCATTTTCTCAACATCATGAGGGAACATGACCGTACGTGTATTATCCGCAGTGCCAATTAAGCAATCAGGATGGCGGTTGGCAACTTGTTCAACCAATACGCGAGTCGTAGTACCGACCATCTCATGCGTTTTCGCAAGCGTTGAGTCAATGATGACTTTTTGAAATTCAGCCAAGCGCTCTTTTTTAGTTTTGAAGCTCACATCATCTGGCAACTCAGCGGCTGGCGTGCCTGGGCGCTTCGAGTAGATAAAGCTGTAAGAGTGATCGAAGTTCAATTCTTTGGCTAGATTTAAAGTATCTTGGAAATCTTGATCCGTCTCGCCAGGGAAGCCAATGATAAAGTCACTCGACAAGTGAATATCAGGGCGAATGGCTTTAAGCTTATTAATCTGATTGATATAAACGTCAATCGTATGGTTGCGTTTCATCGCTGCCAAGATAGCGTTTGAGCCACTTTGTACAGGTAGATGCAAGTGTGACACCAGCTCTGGCAGTTGTGCATAGGCATCAATAATGTCATCAGTGAATTCTAGCGGATGGCTGGTCGTATAACGAATACGCTCGACACCATCGACATGCGAGACATAGTGCAACAGCTCAGCGAAACGGCAAATGCTGCCATCGTCTTTTTCACCGCGATAGCCGTTGACATTTTGGCCCAACAGATTGATTTCACGCACGCCTTGCGCTGCTAAGCTATCAATCTCTGCCAAGACATCATCGAGTGGACGCGACAATTCTTCACCGCGGGTATAAGGCACCACGCAAAATGAGCAATATTTTGAGCAACCTTCCATGATAGAGACAAAGGCTTTAAAGCCTTCTACTCTTGGCTCAGGTAAAAAGTCGAATTTTTCAATACTTGGGAAGGATACGTCAACTGTGCCGATGCGATTTTTTGGTGCGATTTCACGCTGCTCATGTGATTGATCATACAGCTCTGGCAAACGGTGTAATGTCTGCGGGCCAAATACCATATCGACATAAGGCGCGCGTTTTTGAATGTTATCGCCTTCTTGAGAGGCTACGCAACCACCGACACCAATGACGAGATCAGGGCGCTTTTCTTTTAGCTTGCGCCAGCGACCCAATTCTGAAAACACCTTTTCTTGCGCTTTTTCGCGGATAGAGCAAGTATTCATCAGCAATACATCGGCTTCATCAATATCGTGTGTGACTTCCATACCGTGTGAATCACCGAGCACATCCAGCATTTTGCCAGAATCATAGACATTCATCTGACAGCCCTGCGTGGTGACAAAAACTTTCTTAGTCGCTGATTTGACAGGTGCTTGGGCTGAACTTGATTCTTTGAGTGCAGTGACAGCAGGCGCAGTAGCGGTTGTTTCAGCGACAGCAGTGTCATCGATGCGGGGATTAAATACAGTAACACTCATAAGGATAAGTCCATGATTGACTAAAAATATAGCGTGATAGGTGATTAACAGGTGGCGTATTTTATCACAACCCTATGACAATGTGAAAAATTAGCAGGGTCAATTGTTGGTCGTTATGATAAATTATTTATAACAGTATCAATTGTTTACTGCTGCTAATAACGCGTTTGGCAAAAATTATAGCTTGCTATCACTTCTATGTTACACCGTGCTATCGTATTTATTAACAAAAGGTAAAGGTGATGGTTGAAAGTGCAACGAGTATAGTATGATGAATGCGACCATATTAGCGCGATTGATTAAATCGCGATTGATTAAATCGCGATTTACGCCGTTTTGGCATTGTTATTTTAAACATATTATTTAGCCAAATCATTTGGACACATTACAAAGAGAGTCAGTATGACAAAGCCGCAGGTTGCTCATAGCATCAAGGATAGAGAATCTATTAAGCAAAATGAAGATGCAAAACGAATGAAAGCAAGGACGCTACGAGTAAGTGCGTTAAGTTTGGCGACAGCAGTGAGTGCGCTAGGATTGTCACAAGTGGCTTGTGCTGAGCTGACGTGGGGCGAAGAGGACAGTTATCAGCAAGAAGGCAGCTATCAACAAAACAGTGGCTATCAGTCAGACAATGGTGTGAGCTCATTTACAGCAGCGGCAATTGCGGCAGAACGCGGTGATGTCAGTGCCTTATACAATTATGAGCAAGCAATGAGCGGCGGTTTGTTTGCCATGTATCCCACTTATTGGCGGATGAATTTAGATCTTAATTCGCAAAGTTCGGCGGCGGTATCACAGTTTGTGCGTCAATATCCAAATACGGTGATGGCAGAAAAGCTGGTGGCGGATTTTGCTGAGACTAAAGCAGGCTCCAATGATTACGCCTCAGTACGCCAAGTTGCGAATTTGATTACCAATGCGGATGCCAGTGAGCGCTGTGCGGTTGCGCTTGGGTTCAATAATGGCGGCGATACTATGCGGGCTATGGCAGCCAAGTCTGAAGTTTGGTTGACGACCAAAAAGCAGCCAGCCTTGTGTGACCAGCTCGCGATGGAGATGAATAATAACGCGCTGATTAGCAATCAGGATCGCGCGGCGCGGCTCAAGCGTATGCTACGCAAAGGCAAAACGGGTGACATTATGGCATTGTCATCACGTTTAGGAACGCCCATTGCTTATTCAGCATTGAGTGAGATTCAACTGAATCCGTCTACTTTTTTTAGCCGTTTTAGTCGAGAACCTGCCAGTCAAAACAATCAATACCTATATCTATATGCTATGGGACGCGTTGCTGATAAGTCTTACCGTGAAGCTGCATTACAGTTAGATTTTGATGTTAAGCAAGACAATCAGCGTTCAGTTAAATTGTTGAATGCGGAGACTCGTCGCTATGCGTATCGCATCCTTGGGGTGCAACGTATGAATCATAATACGGATGATGGTTTTAATGCTGAGGCGGTTGACTGGTTTCGCAATAGCTTAGACGAAGATTTTAATTTTGAAGAAGCTGAAGATTATGCCATGGCAGCGATTCGCTTTAGCCGCTGGGATGATGTGGTCGAAGCCATCTCAAAAATGGAGGCTGAAACCCAAAAAAGTGATCAGTGGCAATATTGGCTGGCTCGCGCTTATGAGCAATCAAGTGATGCTAACAAGCGTAATACTGCTAAAAAAATGTATCAAAACTTGGCAAAAAATAATGACTATTATGGCTTAATGGCAAAGGACAAAGTGGGTCAGCGTTTTGATGCCAGTCGTTTGGGTGGTAATAACTTACCAAATGTCAGTACCGCTGATCGCGCACGTGTCATGCAAGATGCCAACTTTGCGCGTGCTTTTGCTCTATATAATGCTGACGCCAGCCGTGCCTATGCCAATCGTGAATGGAACTGGGCGGTAAAGCAGGCGCGCGACAAGCGTGATGATAACTTGATTATTGCCGCTGCTCGTCAAGCCTATGATATGGGCTGGCTCGACCGAGCAATTTATGCCGTTGATAATACTGATAGAGTAGACAGCTTAGCGTTATCACATCCGATGCCGCATCAAGATGCAGTCGTACGTTATAGTCAGTCTGCTGGTATCGATCCTGCTTGGGCTTATGGCATCATGCGTCAAGAAAGTCGTTTTGTTGCATCAGCACGCTCAAACGTTGGTGCCAGTGGTTTGATGCAGGTGATGCCTGACACAGCAAAATATATTGCTCGAAATTTAGGTGAGACCTATAGCGCCAGCCGTGCCAATAGTGGCGATACCAATATTCGTTATGGCACGTGGTATATGGGTGATATTTTCGGTAAGCTAAACCGTCAACCTGTGTTGGCAACGGCTGGCTATAATGCGGGTCCGAACAATGCCAAGCGTTGGCAACCAGTATATGGTTCGCTCGCAGCCGACCAGTACGTCGAGTCGATTGCCTTTCCTGAAACCCGTAATTACGTTAAACACGTTATGGAAAACGCCACCATTTATAGCAGTCTATTAGGTCGTAGTCAGCCTATTAGCCAGCGCATGGGCACGATACCTGCCGCGCTCTAAAATGCTAATGTATAAACCAAAAAAACCATTCGTGAGCAATCATTAATGGTTTTTTTATGTCACTTTTTATCGTGCAATCAACGCTAGCTTTGTCTTGACGCGATGCCTAATTCGACGCCCAAACTCGCTGATGATGACATGCTAACGTTGCGATATTTTTGTACTATTGATGCTATCATTAGCTTATGTTTACGTTTCTGCTATAGATTAAAAAAAACGTTTTGCTACCATTGCATCAATTAGTGTCTTTTATACGTGCTTATAATAAGTGCTTATCAATCGACGCACACATTTTTGTTAGCTCTATTCTTAGTTTTATCAGTGTTCATACGTCGAACGCTATGAGCTAAACGATAGCCCATGTTTTTATCATTGCTAGATGCCTTCAGCCCCTATGATCAAAAAATATTTCAATCTGTCCCTGTTATCCAAAGTTCGGCATCAGTCATCTATTCAGCAGATGCAGGTACGCTCGCTATCTACTCTGACGCCAGATTTAAACCAATCAAGCTCGATAACCAATACATCTATGGATAAACTAAATACGACGCTAAGTATCGGTGCATTAGTGATGTTGCAAGGCATTATGATGATGCCAGTACATGCCGCGAGCGCTGTTAAGAGCGGACAGCGTGTGTTGATGATTGAGATGACGCCAGCATTGTGTAGCATACAGCCGACACGTGCCCGCATGCGTCAATGCTTGGAGGGTTATTCGTTGACAGTATCAGGTTTAGATATGGGCTATGGTGAGCGCTGTGGACGCGGTAGTGAGCCACGTCTGACACCGTTACAGTTAAAAGTCGTCAACCGCATTATGCCTGATACGACAGTACGTAGCCAAGCTTGGCAGCGTTATGGGGCGTGTAGTCCGCTTAGTGCCAGTAGTTATTTCCGCCAGATTACCAATTATGCTGGCGCATTAAAGCTGCCTAACGAGCTTAATACGGGTAATAGCTATACGGTTTCTAAATCTCGATTTATCAGTCAAATGACCCAGCTTAATAGTGGTATGTCCTCAAACAGTATTGATTTGATTTGCCAAGCGGGCAGTCGTCGTCAATCAACATTGACGGATATCCATATTTGTTATGAAGGGAGCGAATTTGGCACATGTCATAATGTTGTGAATAATTGTGGCAGTAAGTTCGTCATTTCGGGTGGAAAATAGTTTTTTTAGCCTATTTAAATGCTTATTGTTTGAATTGAGGACACGCCCTAATAATATTCGCTTATCTTAAGTGTTATATCACTGTATGTAACGCTTCTCAATGCTGTTATCAGCTGCCTTTTATCGCTTTCTAGCGCTGTATCCATATAGGTTTACAGTAGGTATAAAAATCCTCCCGTATAAAATGTAACAATATAATCGGTGGTCGGCGTCTTATTGTCTCTAGACGATTTGCTGAACGAAGTGCTACACTAGCTCTCGGTTTATGACTGCTATATTCAGTAGGCAAGTCGCTATTTACAACGATAGTCATCCATTAGAACCATCAATCAGAATCATGAATTATCTAATCTATAATTAGGGAGTATTCAATGTCAATGAAACAGCCTTTACGTGTTGCCGTCACTGGTGCCGCTGGTAATATCAGCTATGCTATGTTATTTCGTATTGCATCTGGCGAGATGCTAGGTAAAGATCAGCCAGTTATTTTGCAATTGCTTGAAATCGCTCCAGCACTTGACGCCCTAAAGGGTGTGGTCATGGAATTGGAAGATTGTGCATTCCCTTTATTAGCAGGTATTGTGCAGACTGATGATGCGACCGTTGCATTCAAAGATGTTGACTATGCTCTGCTAGTCGGTTCACGTCCGCGTGGTCCAGGTATGGAACGTAAAGATTTGCTAGAAGCCAACGCTGCGATTTTCTCAGCACAAGGTAAAGCATTGAATGACGTTGCAAGCCGTGACGTAAAAGTATTGGTAGTGGGTAACCCTGCCAACACCAACGCCCTTATCGCTCAGCGTAATGCACCAGATCTTGATCCACGTAACTTCACTGCGATGACTCGTTTAGATCACAACCGTGCCATGGCACAGTTGGCTGGCAAAACTGACAGCACAGTAAATGACGTGAAAAAAATGATCATCTGGGGCAACCATTCATCAACGCAGTATCCTGATCTGACTGCTGCTACTGTCAACGGTAAGCCTGCATTAGATTTGGTTGATCGCGAATGGTACGAAGCGACTTATATCCCAGAAGTACAACAACGCGGTGCTGCAATCATTAAAGCACGCGGTGCATCATCTGCCGCTTCTGCTGCCAATGCTGCTATTGCACACGTACGTACATGGGCATTGGGTACTGATGAGAACGATTGGGTATCAATGGGCGTTTATTCAAACGGCGAATACGGTATCGCAAAAGGCTTAATCTACTCATTCCCATGCACATGTACTAACGGCGATTGGTCTATCGTAGATGGCGTTGATGTGTCATCAGATTTCTCTAAAGAGAAAATGGCAGCGACTGAGCAAGAGCTTAGCGAAGAACGTGATGCAGTAGCACACCTGCTTCCATAAGCCGCCAATGTCACGATATTATCATGTCATCAGGTCATAAAGCTGTTATATAGAAATTGATCTAAAAAAGCCCTCTACATTAGAGGGCTTTTTTGTGTCTTGTCTGCCTATCAAAATACAATTGATAACGTTAGATACACGTTGATTAACAGCTATTAAAATAAAGCTTGCTACAATAAATGTGTCAATTTAGATAATAAACACAAAGACACTCGTACCATTTAAGGAGAAAAGTATGTTGGGTGAACCAGAATACAATATGAATGAATTGTTTGCACAGTTGGGACTTGATAGCTCAGATGCAGCGATTGATAGTTTTATTGAAAATAATCAGTTGGATAAAGAAGAGAAGTTGATAGAAGCGAGCATTTGGACAGACAATCAACGTGCTTTTCTACAAGAAGAATGGGAAAAAGATGCGGAATGGGTAGAGGTCATCGATGACTTAAACGTACGTATGCATCCAGATGCTTAGAAAAAAGAACTATTAAAAAACGAATTATTAAATAAAAACCCACTAACGTTATAAACGCTGTGGGTTTTTTTATAAATTATAGATATCGAGGGTCGCATTTAAGCTTAATAGCAACCTAAATGGGCTGCTGCTCTCGCCACTCAATTAATGCTTTGACATCATTATGGATGCCTGTTTTTAATGCTTCTAAGCCATCATAATGTCGTTCACCATGTAAATAATGCAAAAATCGAACCTGTAAAGTTAAGCCGTATAAATCGGCATTTAATTCTGGGAAATGAACTTCCAAACGCCAATCATGTTGTTTATCGACAGAGGGTCTGGTGCCAATATTGGCTGTCCCAAAGAGGCTGTTGGAACGTAATCCTGAGATACCTGATTTGCCATCTATAGCAAGTGCCGATAAGCCATCAGCAATCACTTGCCCATCCTCGTCGAGGCTGACGACATCAACAGCAAAGATACCATGCAGGGCAGGTTTTAAACGCTGTAGGTCAACATTCGCAGTAGGGAAGTCCATGGTACGACCTATTTTATCGCCACCAACGACCATTCCTGTAATCGCATAATCGCGACCAAGTAGCGCATTAGCAGCGTCAATATCACCAGCCAATAGTAAGTCTCGAACGCGAGTAGAGCTGATACGTGCCGCTTTACCACTATCATCGATGACGGTATGTAGGTTGGTAACATCTAAGCCATAATTCCGTAAAAACTGACTGTCACCAGTACGGTCATGACCAAATTTGAAGTCATCACCCAACACCAACGCCTTGACATTTAAGCGCAAGGCTAAAATATCCGCAAATGCTTGGGCGGATAGCGAGCGAAACTCTGCATCAAATCCTGCCACAATCAAGGTCTCAACGCCATATTCTGCTAACAAAGCTTGTTTTTCAGCGAGATTGGTGAGGCGAGCAGGCGCGGTGGCTGGCGCAAAAAATTCACGAGGCTGTGGCTCAAATATCATGACAGCAGAACCAAGATTTTGTGCATGCGCAATATCACGGACTTGTTCAAGCATTGCTTGATGACCAAGATGGACACCATCGAAGTTACCGATAGTGAGCACACAGGGCGCTAAATCTACTGGACTAGTATTTGCAGTCAAATTACTTGGCGAGGCAATCAGTTGCTCAAGAAAATAGGTGTTCATAAATTTTCAGCTATGATAGATAAAACCAGATAAAAAACACACCCGTACCAAAATCAATGTGTTTAAAATCAGCCATTATAAAGTAAAATGACCACACTAACATCCTATAGTCTACTGACAATAAAAGTATGGCGCTATCCGCTCTGTCATCTTAAAATACCGTGATGTTTGTCCACATGCTTTTGTAATGACCCTCTGTATAGATGGATCATCTTGCAACAATTATCACCCATAGACTATTAATTAATAATTACGGAGACCTTATGCCCGTTGCTGCCTTGAATGCTGTGCCAGCTGTTTTGTTAGAACACTATCTCACTGATGAGTTTGTCGTGCAGCGTGCAAGTAGAGACGACTTGTCAGAGATTTTGGCGATTTATAATCAGACTATTGCAGGTAAGCAAGCCACTGCCAATCTTACTCCAGTGAGTTGTGAAGAGCGTGCAGATTGGTTTGATGAGCATATAAATAGTCCGACGCGTCCTATTTATGTCGTAAAAGCGATGCATAAGACCACGCAAAATTCAGCAGAAGCAGGGACAGCAACAATCGTTGCATGGGGCAGCTTTAGCGATTTATATGCACGACCGGCTTATCATATCAGCACTGAGATTAGTATCTACTTGCATCAGGATTATCACGGTCAAGGGTTGGGCAGCTTATTGACATGCTGGATGTTGACACAAGCGCCAAGCCTAGGCATTCATAATGTGATCGCGCTTATTTTTGCGCACAATCAGCCAAGCTTAGGATTGTTCCGTAAGCTTGGTTTTGAGCAATGGGGATATATGCCAAAAGTGTGTGATATGCAAGGCTTTATCGCTGATGTCGTGATGCTGGGTAAAGCGGTGACATCGGATGATGCTTCAGATAAGTAAGCTAAAATAGCTTAACCCAAGATCTTCCATTGACCTTCTATCTTCTGTAGCTGATAGCTCAACGGTGCAGGCGCACTTTGTCCTTTTAACATCAGCTCCCCAATGATGGTGGCACGGGTTTTATCATCACTGTATTTAGTATCGGTAATAGTGACGCCATCAACCGTTTGCTGAAAGGCATACTGGGTTTTAGCCAGTTCTTCTTCGAAGTTTGCCATATCTACTTTATAATATTTAGCGGCTTCTTTTACCTCGCCATAATACAAGCTATCTAGTGCTTGCTTGACAGTATCTTCTGGTGTGCCAGCTTCGGTGGGATTGGTTACGAGGCTCTTTTGCTTGGTTGCAGAGGTGACTGGATTGATATCATCACTATCAATAGCCGTTTCATCTTTACTATTGTCAGTCATCTGCTTGCTGTCAACTGTGCTATTCGCATCCACTGCTGACGTTTGATTAGCAGCGCTATTTTCAGCATCAATGCTTTCATCAGCACTTCCTTTAGCGATGGCTGCCGTATCTTCGGCACTATTAGCTGTCTTATCGTTATCGCTACAAGCACTTAAAAGCAGTCCAGTGCTAAGGACACCAGCAGTCAGGATAGTTGGTAAGCGTAGCAAGGTTACTCGTTTGGTTATCATTATTAGCCCTCAGATTTCATTTATTCGTTAATGGTTAATTATGGCAACTATCTGCATCATTCACTATCCATTCTCTTACTAAGCTTGTTTTGGTTTCGTAAGTGAAGCTGCTTAACCATGCTTTAGCTGGCGCGGACGGAAACCAGTGGCTAGTAATACCACGCCATAAACCAGTGCTCCCACGGCACACATGATGAGCAAAGCGGCGATACGTCGCCACTGCGCATCATCGCTAGGGAAGTAAGGCAGCATGACATAAAGTACGCCAATCATAGCGCTGGTCGCAATCGCAAACTGGGTGAATAGTTTCTTCCAATGGCTGCCAAAGCGGAAAATATCACGTTTATGTAAGAAGTAATATAATAAGCCTGCGTTGACAAAGGCCGCGCCCGTGGTCGCTAATGCCAAGCCGCCATGTAGCGGAATCTCTAAGAAATAAAATATACCGATGAAAATGACACTAAAAACCATGTTGGCAAAGACAGAAATGATACCGATTTTTACGGGTGTTCTGGTATCTTGACGGGCAAAAAAAGCAGGGGCAAAGATTTTAATAAGCATAAAGCCTAAAATACCACCAGCCATACTACGTAATGCGAGCGAACTCATCTGCGCATCGCGTAAGGTAAATTCACCGCGCAAAAACAGCGCTTGCATCAGTACATCGGCAAGTATAAACAACGCTGCTGATGCAGGAACACCGACTAAAATGATTAAGCGTGCCGCCCAATCGATGGTCTTTTTAAAGCTAACATCGTCTTTTTGCGCCTCGCTTTTTGATAGGCTTGGCAAAATGACTGTACCGATTGCCACGCCAATCAAGCCTAATGGCAGCTCACTCATACGCTCTGCGGCATACAGCCAAGAAACCGAGCCGCCAATCATCAATGACGCAAAAATGGTATTGAGCAGCAGATTAATCTGAGTGACAGAGACACCAAAGATAGCAGGCAGCATGAGTTTTAAAATACGGCGAACGCCTTCATGCTGAAAGTCGATTTTGGGTGCGACCAGCAGCTTTTGTTGCCATAGCTGCGGTAGCTGCAGTAAGAATTGCAACAATCCTGCGATAGCGACTGCATAGCCTAGCGCCATGATAGGAACATCGAACATAGGAGCAAAAATTAGCGCACCACCAATCATACATAGGTTCAATAACACGGGTGCAAAAGCAGGCGCAGCAAAGCGTCCGTAGCTTTGTAAAATGCCACTGGCAAAGGCGGTCATAGAAATAAATAGCAAATAAGGAAAGGTCAGACGCAGTAATTCAGCGGTAATAGCAAACTTACCTGGTTGATCCGCAAAACCAGGCGCGAATAAAGTCACGACCCACGGTGCCATTAAAATAACAACGACGGTAAGCATCGACAAAATTAACAACAGAGCGCCTGAAGTACGACTGACTAAGATTTGTACCTGCTGCAAACTATATTTTTCTTTGTATTCAGATAGCACAGGGACAAAAGCTTGACTAAAGGCACCTTCTGCAAATAAACGCCGCAAAAAGTTTGGGATTTTGAAGGCGACTAAAAAGGCATCCATCAGACCACCAGCGCCAAAGACGCCTAACAATACGACATCGCGTACCAGACCTAAGATACGAGACAGCATGGTCATACTACTGACCACCATGGTTGAACGAAATAACCGACTTTTTGCCATGAGAACCTATTGTGCTAATTTGTTTAATGAAGGTTGTTTACTAAGTTGCTGCTATCAAAAAGCTGACGGATTATAGCATTTTCATAATCGAGATAAATGGATTGGATGTGGAATATAATGCATACAGTTAACTGTTAATAGAGCTTGTAACAGGACTGACAAAATAATTATCCATATGACTTAACCCTCAAGAATGTTGGCGACCATCTCACGCAATTTTGCCCATTCAAAATAATCACCGGGATCCGTTTTGCGACCAGGGGCAATATCGCTATGACCTGTTAGATGACGACGAGTTTTGGGGTAGGTGGCATAAATGGCACAGACCACTTTTGCAAGTACCTCATATTGTGCGGCGGTGAAGGACACAAAATCAGACCCTTCAAGCTCAATACCGATGCTATAATCATTACATTCAGGGCGACCCAAGTAGCTAGAGCGTCCAGCATGCCACGCGCGCTCATTAAAATTAACAAACTGAGTTATCGCGCCATCACGCTCGATAAATAAGTGAGCCGAAACCTCCGCGCCTTTAATCGTTTGAAAATAGGGATGCGCCGCCCAGTCTAGCTGATTGGTAAATAATGCTTTAACGTAATGGATGCCGTCAGCATCAGACGCTCCGAACTCGTTCGGCGGTAGGCTGATATTATGAATAACAATAGTATCAATACTCATATCTGTTGGTCGCAGATTGCAGTTTGGTGATGCAAGGTATGTGGCTGCAGATAATCTGCCATCGTTAATCGTTATTGGTGTTATGGACATAATATTCTCTTTTATCCTGATATTAATAAGTAGGCATTGACCGCTGGTTGCTAGCCATTTCTATCAATTAATAGCCATTCTGACAGTAACTACCTTGATAACAGTAGTTTTGATAGTAACAACTTTGATAACAGCCACTTTAACTAAGATATTTCAATGATCTAGCTCGTATATGGTTTTTGAGATTATTTCAGTGGACGATCCAATCGGCATTATCAACCAGCCATCAATCACGCTATCGGTGTATGAATAATAACGTGCGAGGTTTACCCCATGTCTCTAAAGCCTAATTTTTTATCTGTAGATTGTACCCTAACTACTATGAGTCAACGAGCGCGTTTACCACTTGCTATTGCAGGATTGCTACTCTCTGCACAAACGCAAGCTTTTTTGCCAACCCCAGCATCATTAGTAACGACAGGGGCATTAGCGCCTACGCCGCAAGCTGCTGCAATCGCTAATAATACGCCAAATAATGACGCTCCAGAAGATACCCAAGGGTTAGAAAAAAGCAACGCTGAGCAATTATTAGCCAAGTGGCGTGAGCAAGCAGCAACACAAAATTTAGCCCAAGATACGACATGGCGACGTTTATTATATTTCTTTGATGATCAAAAGAATTTGATTGGTAAGAAAAAAGACACCAGCATGGTTGATGAGGCTGACTTTTTTTTGAGTGAGCATGGTCGGCAAGACTCGAATGCCGAGCTTGATGCATTACTCGTCGCCCTCGCTAATGAGGTAGCGACAACGAATAACCGTACTGTCAAAAAAAATACTGCCAACAGCTCGGTATTATGTCGTTTTCCCGCGCGTGTACAATGGTTGTCCGATACATTAAACATTGATAAAACGACGCTACAAGTTGACTGTCCCGAATTGAACGAATGGATGCAGAAGATTGCCCCTGAGCAGCTATCTATCATGTTTGCCCAAGAGTATTTAGACAACCCTTTATCGGCCTTTGCTCATACGTTATTACGTATCGACTCAAAAGCGAGCGTGGCTGATCCGAGCCAGATTCATTATGCGGTTGCGCTGAATTATACGGTTGGTGGTAATCCAAAAGACAATTTTGTGGTGTATGCCATCAAATCAATGACCGGCGGTTATGACAATCTCATTGAAATTGACCCTTATCCAGAGAAGCTGGCGAAATATCTGCAAGAAGACGAGCGTGATGCATGGACGTATCAATTGGATTTGACTCCAGCGGAAGTACAGCAGATTATGTTGCACGTTTGGGAAACTAAAGATTTAAAATTGCCGTATTACTTCACCACAGATAACTGTGCGTCTGAGATTTTACGCTTAATTGATGTGGTGCGTCCGCAGCAGCATTTATTGAGTCAGCTGCCTTATGCGGTTATTCCCTCAGATGTCGTGCAGTTGCTTGATGATGAAGGCTTACTTGCCAGCACCAACTATACCCCTGCTGATAGCACTTTACGCCAAGCGCAGTTAAACAAGGTTAAAGAGCAGCGCGAGCAATTCGGCTATCACAACAGCGCAAAACAGACGATCAATGAGATTAAATCTGCCCAACTCAATACGGTTTCAAGCATGTCAGCTGATGGACAGACGTTATTGCAGCCTAATATAGCAGTATCAGATAACAATCCAATAGACAGACATCCGCTGCAACTGGCTCATATGGGACTAGGGCAGCGCGGTGATAATAACTATATCGATTTGGGCTTACGAGCGGGCTATCATGATATTCTCGATCGTCCCTCAGGATTCCCACAGTTTTTTGACTTAGAAGGCGCATCTGCGACTTTGCGCCTGTACGACACCGATAATGACAAAGCCAATCAGCCAAACAGTGTGGTTTTGCAAAATGTGACATTGATTCGTGGGCGCTCATTTAATCCGGTCAATTCTGCCAAAAAAGGCAAAACGTGGGGCGCTAGCATCGAGGCGACGCGTGTGAATGATGGCTCCCAGCAAGACGGTCGCGATCATTTAGTTGGGAGCTTGGGCTATGAATCAGGTTGGTCATGGGCATTTGGTACGCCTCGCACAGGTACAGGCGAGATGCCGCCGCAGCTATGTTATACCTTTTTGTCCGGCACAGCGCAAGCAGGGCGCGGTATCAATAAAGGCTTTCGCGTTGGTGCTGGCGTGAATGCAGGCTGTCGTTATCAGATTAACAATCAGTTACGCGCGCAGGCTGAATTGCAACTGCCATATTGGTATCATGGCAGCAGCGATGAGTCTAATGCCCGTGGTCATTATTGGCAGCCGATATCGACATTAGGGTTACAATATGATATCGATAAAAAACAAGCGTTACGTATCAATGCCAACTACGAATGGCAAGATCGTGTTGATGCCAATGAAGACGTACAGCTGTCGTACAGACGCTATTTTTAACAATTATTACTGAAAAAATGTATAGATTATTGAAAAGATGTATGGTCAGTCATTAGAAATGGCGTTCGAATAAAGGATAAATGATGAGTACGCAAAATTTATTGATTATCGGTCAAGGTGATATTGGTTTGCCAGTCAGCAACCAGCTGGCACAGAACGGCTTGAATGTCACAGGTTTGGCTCGTGGTGAGCGCCATCATTACTCTTTGGATGATAACGCTGAATTTATGCAAGCCGATGCATTGACTCTGACGGCTGAGCAGCTGCAAGATTTTACGGCGATAGCAATTATCGTTACCCCCGATGATTATTCGACCAGTGGCTATCATAATAGCTACTTAGCAATTAGCCAGCATTTGGCAACGCTTGCGGACAAACTCACCAACCTTTTACGCATTGTTTTTATTTCATCAACGGGTGTTTATGGGCAAGATAATGGCGAATGGATTGATGACAATACTGCACCTGTGCCGCCAAAACGCGAAGCATCGCAGGTGATATTGCAATCAGAACAAGTCCTGCAACAAGGCTTTGGTGATAAAGCCATTATCATTCGTCCAAGCGGTATTTATGGACGCGTGCGTCTCATGCGTTTGCGTAAAGCCCGCGAGCCACAAAAGGAAGCAGTGGCAGCCGCGCATTGGAGCAATCGGATTATGGATCGCGATTTGGTCGCTATCATCGCTAACGTACTGACTATCGATGCGCCCAAGCCCCTTTATATTGCTACTGATTATGCGCCAGTCACGACTTTTGAG
Source organism: Psychrobacter sp. NPDC064578 (assembly GCF_044901245.1). NCBI lineage: Bacteria > Pseudomonadati > Pseudomonadota > Gammaproteobacteria > Moraxellales > Moraxellaceae > Psychrobacter > Psychrobacter sp. NPDC064578. The sequence continues at coordinate 94,506 of NZ_JBJDPI010000005.1, read as the reverse complement.
TTGGGCGTTTGGTTAAGTCAGCAGATAAATGAAACGCCTCCTGCTCTTGACAATGAAAAAGCAGCGGTTACGGGAAAACGCTTGCACAGTAATATTCCATTAGCTTGGTTGGCATATCCTGATTGGCAAGTCGGTTACCGTGATATTTTGCGTCATCAAGAACAATATCAAGAACAACATTAAGAGTAATATGCCAGTTTGATTTAATTAGAATTATTTTTATATTTTATAGCCTATGGAGATTTCATGACCCAGCCTTCTACTTCTGACACTCATTTACCCAGTGCTGATCTTACAGCAGCAGGCGGTACAATTTCAGAAGGCAATGCTGAGCAGTCGTCTATTTTGCCAGATAGTACCCAACCTGCGATTGTACATCCTAATTTTGACCCGAGTCGCTTGGCACTTGATCCTGCCAGACCCTTGAGCGATATTCCAGAGCCTGCTAGGCGCCTAAATGGTCAGTTGCAACGACTTTATGGTCGCTCTGCGCGTTTTTATCAGCCTAAAGAACACAGCTTGTCAAAATGGTCGCTGATTGCTTCAGAAGTATTGGGCGAGCATCTGTCATTGCTGCGGGCAGCAGAGCTTGTCGAGTTTCCAGACAGCTTTTATCACAATCACAGCGCGCAACCATTATTATCATCATTACATGGTATGACTTTGCTCGACATGGCTGATATTCAGCAGGCGCTTCGTGCTTATCCAAAACTGCATCGTTACGGTTTTGCACTGAATGGCTCTTCTGTAAGTACCGATACGAGCGTTAGTAGTAATGCTAAAAACACACAGGCTTCTTTACGTGCATTGACCAAACGGTATAACCCAGATGAGTTGCTCAATAGTGTTTACGCCGAAGATTGGCAGGTGGTGTTGCAGCCGCAGCAATTTGAGACAGGCGAGGGCAGTTTGGCTACTGACATTATGGCATGTAGCGTCGCTGTCCATGCATTGAGGCAGTGCGAGACACGCAAAAGTATCAATCACCGCTACAGCGCCGCGCAAATCTGTCAGCACATACGCAGTTATCTGCTGAGTCAAATCATTTGTGAGCCATCGCAGCGTCATGCCTACCGTCAAATACGCATTTTCACAGGACATGTTATTGTTGCCGCGTATCATTTAGGTTGGGAGATACAAGTGAGCGATGACGGTCAGTGTTATTTTAATCTCTCATCGCGCAGTGGCCTATTGACTCGTTATCCTAACATGCAGGATTACGACATCAATGGTTGGTCAAGCTGATCAATAATGCGTACAATAACGCCAATTTTTTGCTCTTCTTTTTGTCAATAGGAACGCTTCCATGCTTAATGCTTCAATGCCTAATGCGCAACACCCTTCTTTTTCCTCACATCAATTTATCCAACTGGCTTTAGACAATCAAGTTCTCAAATTTGGCGAGTTTGTCCTCAAGTCTGGTCGCATCAGTCCGTATTTTTTTAATGCAGGCTTGCTGGCGTCGGGTGAGATGTTGTCGTTGCTCGCGTGTGGTTATGCTGATGCCTTGGCTGAGCAAATGGCTGCTAGTCATAACGGTACAGATGAGCAGGAGCTGGTGATATTTGGGGCAGCGTATAAAGGTATTCCTTTTGTGGCAGCAACCGCGCAAGCTTTATGGATTCATCATGGTATCAATGCCAAGTGGGGCTATAATCGTAAAGAAGCCAAAACTCATGGCGAAGGTGGCAACTTAGTAGGCGCTGACGTTAGTGGTAAAGCAGTCTGGGTACTCGATGATGTCATTACCGCTGGTACGGCGATGCGCGAAGTGGTTGAGATTTTAGAGCAAGCAGGCGCTAGCGTTGCTGGTATTATCGTTGCACTTGACCGTAAAGAAAAGGGTCAGGCTGAGCATTCTGCTATTCAAGAGTTGGCGTCGACATTAGAGGTACCAGTGCGCGCACTCGTCGATATCGATGATTTAATCAGTTATTTGGCAGATGACCATGGCGTACAAAGCGATCAGCATAAAGATGCAACCCAACTTGCCAAGATGCAACATTATCGCGCGCAGTACGGCGTATAGTTGGGCACAGAGTTCGAAGCTGTTCTATATTAATAATATAAAGTAAGTGAGCCTTATCATGAGCCAAGAAAATCAAAAAAAATCGTTAAACATACTCGTTATTATGGATCCTATCGAGCAGGTTAATTATAAAAAAGACACGACCCTTGCGATGATGTGGTCGGCACAAGACCGTGGGCACAGCCTTGGCTATTGTCAGATTCATGATTTATGGTTGAATCGTGGGCAACTGATGGTTGATACGCAGTCAGTGACCGTCAAGCGTGATGCTAAAGATTTTTATACATTAGGCGATAAAGCGACAGCGCCAATCAGCGACTATGACGTGGTGTTGATGCGTAAAGATCCGCCGTTTGACATGCGTTTTATTTATGCCACTTATATGCTTGATCATGCCAAAGCGGCAGGCGTGCTAGTGGTCAATGATCCACAAGCGATACGTGATTGTAATGAAAAGCTATTTGCCACGTGGTTTAGCGATTATATGAGCCCAACGATTGTGACCAGTAAACAGGCGCATATTCGCAAGTTTATCGCTGAGCAGCAAGACGTCATTGTTAAGCCATTAGATGGTATGGGCGGTACGGGGATTTTCCGTTTGACCGCAGATAGTCCAAATATCGGCGTCACGCTTGAGATTTTAACTGAGCTTGAAACCTTGCCGATTATGGCACAGCGTTATTTACCAGAGATCAAAGAAGGCGATAAGCGCGTGTTGATCGTTGATGGTGAAGTGGTCGATTATAGCTTGGCGCGTATTCCTACCAAAGGCGAGACCCGTGGTAATCTTGCGGCGGGTGGTAGCGGTGTTGCGATGCCGCTCACCGATGTCGAACGTCAAGTGGCAGAAGTCGTGGCACCTATTGTTAAAGAAAAAGGTCTCATGTTCGTCGGGCTCGATTTAATCGGCGGTCGTATTACCGAGATTAATGTCACCAGCCCAACGTGTGTACGTGAGATTGATGATCAATGCGGTACAGATATTGCGACCGATTTTATCATCGCCATTGAGAATAAATTAGCAGTTTGCGCAACACTGTAAGGATAGAGTGATTTATCACTAAGCTATGCGCACAATACTTAAAAAACACTGTGCTAAGATAGATTGATAAACAGCATCTTTTCATAGCAGATAAAAAGGCGATAAAACGTCATTTATAAACGATGCTTTTATGATTTTTCGATAGTATTTATAAAAGCCAAGTCGTGATTGCTCGCGGCTTGGATTTTTGTTATTGACAGTGCATAAAGTGCTATATATCAGCCAACGATTTACACTATACTATGCGAGATTTTATAGGGTCATTATTGGCTGATGATTAAGATGATTAAGATGATTATAGGATAATAAGTCCTTCATATAAATAAAGAAAAGATAGGCAGGCGTTCATGAAAGCACCGCATATATTAATGATGGCCGCCGGTACTGGCGGGCACGTGTTCCCAGCACTGGCAGTGGCTGAGGAATTGACTCAGCGTGGTGCGGTTATTCATTGGCTAGGAACGCCAAATGGTATGGAAAATGGCTTGGTTGCACCGACTGGTTATCCTTTTCATGCGATTGAGATGCAGGGTTTACGCGGTAAAGGAATCGGGCGTTTATTGAAGTTGCCAGTGACTTTATTGTCAGCGACGATGGCAGTTATAAAGGTGATTCGTAGTAATCAAATTGACATAGTTGTCGGTTTTGGTGGTTATGTGACTGCGCCTGGCGGTATCGCCGCACGTCTGACCAATACGCCTCTGATTATCCATGAACAAAATGCCATTGCAGGCATGAGTAATCGCTACCTATCCAAGATTGCAACCAAGGTGCTGCAAGCATTTGAGGATACCTTTGCCAATAGTGTACAGGATGCTAAGCTTGAAACGGTGGGTAACCCAGTACGCAATGCTATCACTGGTGTCTCTGAACCAACGGTGCGTTATGATGTTAATGACAACTCACCGCTCAAATTGTTGGTGGTGGGTGGCTCACTTGGTGCACAAGCCTTAAACGACACTGTGCCAAAAGCGCTGGTATTGCTCAATCAGCCTTTTGAAGTGCGTCACCAATGCGGGCGTAACAATGAGGCTGCCACACAAGCGGCTTACGATGAGCAAGACTTGAGTATGCACAAGTTTGTGGTACAGTCTTTTATCGACGATATGGCCGCCGCTTATAATTGGGCAGATGTTATTGTTTGCCGAGCAGGCGCATTGACGGTTACGGAAATCCAAAACGTCGGTATTGCCGCAATTTTTGTACCGCTGCCGCACGCGGTAGATGACCATCAGACTGCTAATGCCCGCACTTTAACCTCACACGATGCGGCGATTTTGTTACCGCAGTCTGAGTTGACAGCGCAGCGTTTGAGCAATGAGCTTGCTGCACTTAATCGAGAGAAGTGCCTAGCGATGGCCAAAAAAGGCCATGCCCTTGCCAATCGAAGTGCGAGCAAGCAAGTTGCTGATATTATTTGGCAAACGCTGTAGCCTATATTCTTATAACTGACTGTTTTTATTACCAATTATTTTGATACACTAAATTTTATTAGCCTTTGATAAAGAGAAGCCCTATGTCTAACCCTGCGAAAGCTCTACCTAAGCGTTTGATTGAAATACCAGAAATGCGTCGTATTCAGCATTTGCATTTTGTCGGTATTGGTGGCTCGGGGATGTGCGGTATCGCGGAGGTGATGAACAATCAAGGTTATCAAGTAAGTGGTTCTGATATCGCTGAGAGCTTAGTGACCAAACGTTTGGCAAAGATTGGTATTGATATTGCGATCGGTCATGATTCTAAGAACATCGCTAATGCTGATGTCATCGTTGTATCGTCAGCGATTGATCGCAGCAACCCTGAAGTAAAAGCGGCACTAGAAGCGCGTTTGCCAGTGGTACGCCGTGCCGATATGCTGGGCGAGTTGATGCGTTATCGTCACGGTATCGCTGTTGCTGGCGCTCATGGCAAAACCACGACGACCAGTTTGTTGACTACCATGATGGCAGAAGGGCAACTCGATCCTACCTACGTGATCGGCGGTAAGCTGAATGCATCTGGTAAAAATGCTGCGCTGGGTAGCAGTCGTTTCTTGGTGGCAGAAGCCGATGAGTCTGATGCGTCGTTTTTATCGTTACATCCGATGGCCGCGATTGTCACCAATATCGATCAAGACCATATGGAAACGTATGAGAATAGTTTTGATAAATTAAAAGCTGCTTATATTCAGTTTTTACAAAACATGCCATTCTATGGTTTGGCGGTGGTCTGCGGTGACGACCCAGAATTGTATGCCATGATTGATGATATTGGTCGTCCCGTACTGACCTTTGGACTTGAGCCTTTTAACGACGTTCAAGCCATCGACTTAGTGACGGAAGGCACGAAAACTCACTTCACGGTACTGCGCCGTGACCGTGAACCTTTACGTTTGACCCTCAACATTCCTGGTACTCACAACGTTTACAATGCGCTTGCTGCTATCACGATGGCGACTGATGAAGGTGTGGATGACGAAGCGATCAAACGCGCTCTGCAAAAATTTGAAGGCGTTGGTCGCCGTTTTGAGCAGCATGCTTCTGTCAGTCTTAATGATGGTAATGTTTTATTGATTGACGATTATGGTCATCACCCAAAAGAAGTCGATGCCACCATTAAAGCGGCGCGTCAAAGTTTCCCTGAACGTCGTTTGGTAATGATGTTTCAGCCGCACCGTTATAGTCGTACCCGCGATTGCTTTGATGATTTTGTTGAAGTACTCTCCAGCGTTGATGAATTATTATTATTAGACGTATATTCAGCAGGTGAAAGCCCAATTACTGGCGCTGATACCAAATCATTGGCACGTAGTATTCGGTTGCGCGGTGAAGTTGAACCGACGATTATTGACAAGGACAATTTAGCTCCTGTCATGCAGCGTTTATTAAAAGCCAATGACATGCTCATTACTCAAGGTGCAGGTAATGTAGGGCAGATCGCTGTCGACTTGGCTGCCAATAACCTTTACATTAAGTAAGCTAAAAAATTCTAGGAACGATCTTCATGACGACTGATACCAAAGAAAATACCAGCACTCAAAATTCAGATAATTTAGAGAGCAATGATGCCACTCTAAACACGACGACCAGTGATGCAAAAGATGCCAGACAATTTGGTAAAGTGGCGGTTGTCTACGGCGGCAGTAGCAATGAACGCAGCGTGTCGTTAGACAGTGGTGCCGCTGTATTGCAGGCGCTACAAAACCAAGGCGTTGATGCCACTCATTTCGACCCTAAGCATCAAGACATCACAGAGCTACGTGAGTATGACCGCGTGTTTAACGTGTTGCATGGTCGCGGCGGCGAAGATGGTTTGTTGCAAGGTGTGCTGCAATGGTTTGATATTCCGCAGACGGGTTCAGGCATTCTGGCATCAGCGCTGGGTATGGATAAGGTTCGTACCAAGCAATTGTGGCAGGGTTGTGGGTTAGCAACCGCGCCATTTTCATTGTTAACAGCTGAGACTGACTGGCAGCAAGTGGTCAACATGCTAGGTCTACCACTTATTATTAAGCCCGTTCATGAAGGCTCGAGTATTGGAATGACTAAGGTCAACAATCTGGACGAGTTGCCAGCGGCTTATGCAACGGCGGTACAGTGCGGTGATGCAGTTATGGCTGAGCGCTGGATTACCGGTCGCGAGTTCACAATCGTCATTATCGATGATGAAGCCTATCCAGTCATTCGTCTTGAACCTGCTGATATTACCAACTTCTACGATTTTGAAGCCAAATACAATCGTAATGATACCAGTTACTACATTCCCTGTGGTCTGAGCGCTGCTGACGAAAAGCATTTACAAGATCTGAGCCTTGCAGCGTTCCGTGCCGTTGATGCCAAAGGCTGGGGACGCATCGATGCTATGCAAGATGAAGCAGGTCACTTCTGGTTGCTTGAAATCAATACGGTACCAGGCATGACCAGCCATAGCTTGGTTCCGATGGCAGCCAAGGCTCGAGGCATGGACTTTGATGCATTGTGCTGGCATATTTTAGCGCAGACATTAGAGTGACTGGTATAGCAGTCATTGCTTAAACAGTGATTTAGCAATGCTACTTTTTAATATTGCTCATTTTTTGGCATTGTTCATAATGTTATTGATATTTATTGAGACAGTTGTCATTGATAGGCTGTCTTAATAAACCAGTGATAAAACTTATGAATCATTAGGTTTGAATTTTTCTTATAGCCTGAGAATACTACTAGACGAGAACGGGTTAATGTATCACTAGAGCTGCTATACCACAGCGTCATGTAAACTTGTGTAAATTCGTTGTCACTAGTAGGGGTTAAGCTATTGTTTAACCATAAAATACGTTAATATTGTAATTATAGGTCTGTTTTAGTGATATTTCTGTTTTCTATGAATTTAGCCCATAAGTTATTCATAAATTAAGAAAAATGTTACGTTTAAATGAGCATAATGTCATCCTATAAATCGTTTTAGTAAAATATTTTGATAATATGTCAACTTAATAGGCCTCTGCAAAAATATGCAGATTTACATTTATAAATAGCATGATCAGTTTTATGCAAATATAGGGACAAAGGTCGTTATGGCTCAAACTGTCAACGAGGTAACTGACTTGATGAGTGATAAAACCCGTCGCCCAAACTCTAAGTTCCAAGTACCAACTTCGCTCAAATATTTTTTTATGGTATTGGTACTAGGGTTGCTCGTACTGATATTGATAATGGGTGGAAAAGCGTTGCGTGATGCACCGCCAGCTTCTATCCATGTGAATAATCAGGGTTTGACAGTTACCCAGTATCGCGCATTGCAACAGGTTATGAATCAACAAAAGGTAAGCAGCTTTTTTACCTCTGATTTGCAAGCGTTAAGAGATATTACGACGGGTATGGCTTGGGTTGATCAGGTCAGTATTTCTCGTGATTGGCAACGGGGCATAGTCGTTACTGCATTACCTAAGCAAGCGGTTGCTAATTTTGGTACAGAGCGTTTGGTGGATGCAAAAGGTGCGGTTTTTGTCCCTGCTGATAGTAAAGATCTGACGCAAGAACGCTTCGCCACCTTACAAGGTGAGATAACGCAAGCCCCAGTTATCATGCAGCAGATGCAGCAAGTTAACGACTGGTATGCGCCACTTGGTATGCAAGTCGAAGATATTATCCTGTCACCAAGAATGACTTGGCTGATTCGTTTTGACAATGGACTGCGTGTGATTGTTGATAATGAGAATACTGCGCAAAAGCTGCTGAGTTTGAGTCAGCTGCTCGGCAATCAGTTAAGTGAGCGTCGAGGCGAAATACAGTCTGTAGATTTGCGCTATAAAAATGGTTTTACCATTGCTTGGGATATGGCACAGCCAAAAATCGATGAAGCAGAATAACGATAGATAGATAGCACAAGCAAAAACTGGTTAGCATTTTAGTTTGAGCTATTTTGATAGTTTGTAGCACAGAATATACAACATCATAGCGTGTTGATAACGCCTTTTTTAATGATCTAATGGAGACGTCATTTGGTCTCCTGTTTAGCGATAATTTGTCTGGTACCATGAAAAATACTGAAAATCTGGTTGTTGTCCATCTAAGTGCCACGGCAGTCTATGTCGTTATTGGTAACGTTGTCTCTGCAAAAGACATCCGTATTCTGGGCGTGGGACAAGTCAAAAATAGCGATTTTTACCAAGGTCAAATAAAACACCGTGAACGTCTACAAGGTGCTATTAAACAAGCCATTCAAGAAGCAGAAGATACTGCCAATTGCCGCGTGCACAGTGTGTGGTTGACCTTAGCGACCCCGGAATTATCGAGCAAAAATAGTGCAGGCGAGGTACGTGTAGAAGATGAGGCGGTACGTGCCAAAGATATGGTGCAGGCGTTGTCTAATGCCAAGTCACGCGATCTATCATCAGACTATTATCTAATGCATTGCTGTCAGCAGGGTATCTATGTTGATGATCAAGATTTCATGGTGGATGATGCAATCGAAATGATGGCGCATAATATTACTGTGATGTATCACATGATGATGATGCCCGTTGCTAGTCGTCAGAATATCCAAAAATTATTGCAAAGCTGTGATGTTGGTATTGACCACATTGTATTTGATGCAGTGACGAGTGCTGAATATAGTTTGATGAGTGACGAGCGCCAGCAAGGGGTTTGTTTGGTAGATATTGGTGCTAGTACGACTAGTATTTGCGTTTATAAAGAAAACAAGCTCATATTTACCCATTGTATCGCGACAGGCAGCCACGAAGTGACGATGGATATCTCAGCTGATTTTGGTATCTCCATGATTGAAGCTGAAAAGCTGAAAAAAACCCATGGTACTGTCGATGTCAATAGTGTGGATCCTAGCTCATTCTTTATCTTTAAATCACAAGGAACAGGTGACGAGATTAATATTGGTATCTATAATCTAGCCCGCATTATTGAAGCGCGCTATGTGCAGATATTTACGGAAGTTGCTCGTCAATTGCATGAGGCTGATCTCATCGGCTATATCGACAAAGGTATCGTACTCACAGGTGGCGGTACGGCGATTAAAGGTATGATACCCTTTACCAAAAAATTGCTCAAAATGCCCGTAGTATTAACCAACACTCATCCTGCTATTAGTGCTCATAATCATTTTGATAATGATGAGTCATTTAAGCAGCTAAACAGTCAAGTGAATGATCGTGCTTATCAAACGGCATTTGGTACACTATTATATAGTCAAAGCGAGCAGTTTCGCCGTAGTGAAAAAAGCGAGCCTGAAGCGATTCAAAAAAATCGAGTCACTGGTGTTTTTCAAAGTGCAGGGCAGCGTTTTGCTAGTGTACTCAAAAAGATATTATAATCTGTTAGCAAAACATACTTATATTAAGCAGCATAAGAGTATGCAGCTATATAATAGGCAAGAATACGAAAAGTAACACCCTGTACCATACTGGCATATTTTGGCTAGCACAATTATCTAAGCCATTGCCCTGTTTTATTTAAATACAATTATATATAGTAAGTCGATAGCGCGCCATATAAGTGTGTTACCAAGTATCGACCATCACGCTATCTGCAACTGGAGAAACCTTTTTATGTCAAAATACACCATGCCAGATGATAACCAGCCTCAAAATAACGGCCAAGCAAGCTTCACTGTATTCGGTGTTGGTGGTGGTGGCGGTAATGCGGTTGAACATATGGTACAACAAGGGATTAGAGGTGTAACGTTCGTCTGTGCTAATACGGATAAACAAGCGCTTGATCGTTTAACTGCACCGCATAAATTGCAACTTGGCGCAAAAACGAATCGCGGTTTGGGCGCAGGGGCGAACCCAGAAGTTGGGCGGGAAGCAGCAGAGAGCGAAGAAGAAGCCATCCGTGCATTACTCGAACATTCAGACATGGTGTTCATTACTGCTGGTATGGGCGGTGGTACGGGTACGGGTGCAGCGCCTGTGGTTGCTCGTATTGCTAAAGAAATGGAAGTGTTGACAGTTGCCGTCGTCACTACGCCATTTAAGTTTGAAGGTGGCAAACGTATCAAGGCTGCTAAAGCTGGTATTGAGCAATTGACTAATTTCGTTGATTCTATCATTACGATTCCGAATGATAAGTTGATGAGTGTCTACGGCAATATCTCTATGCAAGATGCCTTCAAAAAAGCGGATGATGTGTTATTACATGCGGTTCAAGGTATTGCTGAAACTATCGCTAGTGAAGGTATGATCAATATCGACTTTAACGATATCCGCACTGCTATGACTGCCAAAGGTCATGCGATGATGGGTATCGGCCGTGCTAGCGGCGATGATCGTGCGCGTCAAGCAACTGAGAAAGCCATCAGATCACCATTACTTGATGACTTGCGTTTAGAAAATGCAAAAGGTCTGTTGGTTAACGTGATTTCTTCTGAATCACTCTCATTAGATGAGATGAGCAAAATCAGTGTTATTGTCGAAGAAATTACAGATATTGACGATGCACATATTTTCTATGGTTCGGTGATTGATGAAAAAATGGGTGACGATTTACACGTTACTGTTATTGCAACGGGTTTGACGTTAGATGAAAACGCTGGACAAGAGCCAGAAGTAGTCGAGGCACCAGTTCCTTCTGTCAATAGCACTCAGCCTGTTGACCCTAACGTGCATACCAGTGCTTTAAACAGCCAGAAGCAATCGCAAGCTCAGATGTATCAAGAAACGGCTAGTGCTACTCGCTCAAGCGCGCCTCAAGAGCAGGCGAAAACCAAAACCAATAGCATTCAAGACTATCTAAAACGTCAACAAAATAAATAATATTTTCAGATGTTTGGGAAAAAAAAGCCAGTACTAAGTTGCTGGCTTTTTTGTGCCTATAGAAAATGTCCATATATTAGCAAACTGATTCAGCTATGAGCGCGCTCTATTTATAAGAATCGCCTCTCGATGCGAAAATCATCATTAATAAATAGGCGTATAAAACAATTTATGATTGTAACATTTGGCTGTTATTTCCCTGTGTTAACAGAGGCAGTGTGATCAATGAGACATGAAAACCATCAAAATTTATTGACGATAAGTGTTATCAATCAAGGAGATAAGGAAATTAGCAAGTTTTAACTATGGCGAACTAGGGGCGGGTAATGATACACTATGGCAATTGTAACAAAATATGTGAGAAGACAGCCATGAACCAAAGAACCATAAAAACTGCGATTGCTGTTACAGGTATTGGTCTCCATAGTGGTCAGCCTGTTGACTTAGAGTTTCATCCGCAACCTATTGATACGGGTATTGTTTTCGAGCGTTCTGATATCGAAGGCAGCCAGCCGATTCCAGCTAGTGCTTTTTTAGTACAAGATACTATGATGTCGTCAAACCTAGTGTTTGGTGGCACACGTGTGGGGACCGTCGAGCATTTGCTTAGTGCCATTGCAGGACTTGGCGTGGATAACCTTTTAATTCGTGTATCGGCCTCAGAGATACCGATTATGGATGGTAGTGCCGCTCCTTTTGTAGCGTTACTGCTTGACGCAGGATTCTGCGAGCAAGACGCTTTAAAGAAGTTTATAAAAATCGTCAGACCTGTAAGAGTAAAAGTGGATGATAAATGGGCAGAACTGCGTCCTTATGAAGGGTTTGAGCTAAATTTTGAGATTGATTTTGATCATCCTGCTATTGACAAAGATTTTCAGCATGCCCAGTTGCAGTTTTCGACGCAAAACTTCATTGAGCAATTGAGTTCAGCCCGTACTTTTGGGTTTTTACGAGACATAGAAGCCTTACGTCAGAATAATTTGGCGTTAGGAGGCAGTATGGATAATGCTATTGTTATTGATGAGGCAAATATTCTTAACGAAGAAGGCTTGCGTTTTAATGATGAGTTCGTTCGCCATAAAATTTTGGATGCTTTAGGTGATTTGTATTTGATTGGCTATCCGATTTTGGGTCGCTTTAATGCTTATAAATCTGGTCACGCGTTAAACAATTTATTGGTACGTGAGATACTATCTGACCATAATAATTTTGAAATTGTAACTTTTGATGACAATGTAACGTGCCCAATTCAGTATTTGCCTCTCGAAGGTTTGACTGTTGAAGGATGAATACAGCAATATACACGAAGTATCGAAACATTTACGCAATATTACATAATCCGGCAGTAATTACATTCTAATAATATTCGTTTTTTTGAATGTATTGTTTAGATTATTTTAACAATTCTGCTCTAGAGTAGAGAATATCAAAGCTGTGGATAGTTTTTCAATCATCTGTTGGTGACGTTCATAATGTGAACGGAGCTAGCAGGTGATTTTTTTTGTTTGCGTCATTACAAAATCGCAGCGTTATCAGCTGATTTTTACGGTTTCGTTTACACAACTTTACATAGTAACATTAATAATTTGCCAGACGTAAAAGTGCTTTTTTGAGATTTTCATCAGTGGTGACATGCTCTGCGGCCTGTGATATAGTCCGCTTTGTGTTTTGGCTAAGAGCCTGATTTTCATTGGCTTTACTAGATTTTGACAAAGTTGCTGATACTGCTGATAGTTGTTTAGATGAATGATTATCAGCTGAATTTTTAGCGACGACGACGCGAATTTGCTTGAGTTGTTTAAATGTAATTGACTGCTCTGTTAAGACTTGCAAATAAGCGCTCTGCAAATAGCGAATATGATTGGCAGCAGTCATTGAGCCCACACTGAGTATTAATTGCTCGGAGGTGAGGCCTACGACCCAACAGGTATTAAGAATTTCTTCAGGTAGACAATCTACCAATAGCGCTTTTACCTCATTGGTCGCTTCTATGTATAGCCGTATATTGTCAGCAAGCGTTCGGGGTAGTGCGCTACCAGCAAAAGCTTGATGGTCGATAAGTTGGGCAAGCCGATTTGGCTGTTTTTTTGACATCGTGATGACTCATCTACTAGGTGACAAAATCGATATTCATAATTGACATGCTAAAGGCAATTGATACTGAACGATTTGCGAGACAGTGAACTAAGCGGAATATGGTATTAACAGATAATACTAGCATTAGTCACTACAGAAGAAATAGCGGGCTGTTTTAACAAGGATTTTATCATGTTTTGTAATGATCATCTCCTCTAAACTAATTGATGCTTTGTCACGGATGACGAGCGGTCTTGTATTAACAATAGGTAGTAAATTTATGAAACAAGCTTTATTAATTTTGTCAGTATTGGGAATGGGTATAGCACAGACAAGTGGTGCTGTCGAAACAACCTTTCAACCAAATAATACCTTGAGTCATACCATCACTAACATCTCTGCTTCTGCGAACTACGGTTCTAGCCGCAATATCTATAGCACTAACAGTGGTGCTCATGTATATAGCAATGATGAGATCAGTCAAGCCATTGATAATTTAAGTGCGCATGCCAAGCAAAAAGAATACCAGCTTGCTTCGCTTACCAGCCGTTTGTCTTATGAGCAGCGTCAGCAGCAATCAAGCCGCGCTCCTGATCGCAATTCTGCTCCTGCTATCGCAGCGGCAAGTGCATCGCGAGTAGCGTTATCTAGAAGCTCTGGCTACTGTGCTCGCTATGTACGTAAAGCGCTACAATCAGCAGGTTACGAATTTACGCCTAACCCTTCAGCTTATCAGTATGCCTCTCGCGGCACACTTGCTCAAGCAGGTTTTACCAAGATCAGTAATGATATGCAGCCACAAGTGGGTGACGTCGTTGTCTATAATCGTACGTCAAACCGTCCACATGGTCATATCCAGATCTTTGATGGTAACGATTGGGTATCTGATTTCCGCCAAAACAGCATTAGCCCATACAGTGGCACTTACAGCTATACGACATGGCGTGATTCGCAATATGTCGATGATGCATCAGACCGTGGTATTTACCTCGCGATGGCTGACAAATAGTAGACAGTTAGATATAGTCTAAGTTAAAAGTTTTCTCCAAATCCAGTAATGCCTTTATAGCGTTGCTGGTTTTTTTTGCGCTTTGAGTTGTGATGCTCAATTTAAAAGTAGAGTTAAAGCTCAAATCTCGACCAGTGGCTACGATTGTGAAAATCAGGCGGGGAGGCGTGGTTTGGGGCAAAATATAAAGCAATCTCACCAAACCATAAAATAACGCAAGGATGTATTTGCTCAATCACAGTATTTGCGATGGTGTATTGCTTATTGGATCGTTGGATTACTGGTACATTAAAGCTGCGCTCATAATGATGAGGTTTATTTGCTAGTGATGGATCATTAAATAAAGGATTCTCCACGTACCTTAATGTTGGCGTTACATCGTTTATCCAATTAATAAACGCGCGCGCTTGTCCATCAGCTGCATGTAAGGGGGTTGGTGGTAAGGTGGCAGGATTACGATAGCTTGCAAATTGATATAGCGCGTAACGACCGTCTGGATTGGCATTAATCTCGATATAGGGCGTTGCCTTTTGAGCCTCCGTTAGATTTTCATCATTTATCAGACGACCAGCGATAAAACACTCAAGGCAAGTCTCTTCCCACAAGTAATCATCGAATCTTACTTGCGCTTGCTGCCACACTGACCAGTTTAGCTGCTTTGCTAGCAGTTGGTTGGGCAGGGTGAGTTGATAGGTTAGCTGTAAGTATAGTGATGGCTGTCGAATAATCTGAGCACTCACATTTATACAGATGCGCTGTAACTCATCTACTGTTACACCCAGTTGCTGTGCATCGTTTACTATGGTTTCGGTGGCCACACAGAGATTGAATGATTGATTCATAAGTTAAGACCCGACAATGAAAATATAGAAGTAACTATAAGAAAAATGGTACCGACTAAGCGAGCTAATATTACATGCTAAGTAAATCTAAAACGAGCAGACAACATAAAAGCCGCGAGCAAGATGCATCGCGGCTTTTACATTTATCGTCACCATGTGGCTATGATTTGAGTTGATATGGCATATCATACCATCACATCACTCAAACCAGCTGGTCATCACATATTATTATGCATGACGTGCTAAGTTAGACAATTTTGGGTTGGCGTTTGGATTTTTACGTAGTAACAATGCCATACGACCAATAGAATGAACCAAAGACGCGTTAGCCGCTTTGGCAAGTTCAGCACCGATGACATCGCGTTCTTCTTTTGTGCCAGCAGGCAGTTTTACTTTGATGAGCTCATGATCTGATAGCGCGCGATCAATCTCTTCAGTAATGGTTGGGGTAATACCTTTGTTGCCAATCATGACGATAGGTTTGAGGTCGTGACCAATGCCTCTTAGGCGTTTGATGGTAGCGTTATCGAGTTGCATAGAATTCCTAGGTGTTGGTAAAAATAAAAGACAGTGCTATTAAGAGCAGTTGACGACCATTATAGATAATCTGTGGTCATCTTGCATGAGATCAGCAGGATTTTGCACGATTTTACGTGATGAAAATGTTAAACTGAATGTTTGGGCACATTATAAACGCTACTGTCTGATAAATCAGTGTTTTAACCAATAGAATTTAGTCAGTTTAAGACTGCAAATGTATAAAAATCTTGATTGATAGCATATTCGAATGAATTTAAACCATATCGAAAGTGCTTCATAAATCTTTTAGCTACTTCAGTAATATGTATGAATGTTTTGCAAAGCAATAGGAGCAGGTATTTTGGCCACGCGTATCGAAAATAAAAAACTGTCAAAGAGTAGTAGCGCTTGGATGAAAGAGCATATTGACGATCATTATGTGCAAAAAGCGCAAAAAGATGGCTATCGTGCCCGTGCCGCCTATAAGTTATTAGAAATTAATGAAAAGACCAATATTATTAAAAAAGGCATGACGGTCGTAGATTTGGGCAGTACTCCAGGCAGTTGGTCTCAAGTGGCAGGTCAGCTAGTAGGCGAAAAAGGTATTTTGATTGCCTCTGATATTCTGCCGATGGATACATTGCCTGATGTGACCTTTATTCAAGGCGACTTTCGCGAAGCAGAAGTGTTTGATGCGATCATGGCAGAGGTTGGTGATAGACAGGTCGATGTAGTGCTGTCCGATATGGCACCAAATACGGCAGGAAACAGCGCAATCGATCAGCCACGTATGATGTATTTATGCGAGCTGGCAGTCGACTTCGCGCTTGCAACCTTACCAGAAGGTGGCGCACTTATTATGAAAGTGTTTCAAGGTGAAGGCACACAAGAATTACGCAAGCAGATGCAGCAGGATTTTAGTAAAATCCGTAGTATCAAACCAGGTGCGTCACGACCACGGTCAAAAGAGATGTTTTGGATAGCGATTAAATAATCATAACGTCGTTATGTCACAGCCATTGTAAGCGAGATAATGTGTCACCATAACATAGTCTCATGAGCGCATTGAACCCGCTACAATCGTTAACTGAATAATAGCGAAACCTGCTTGAATTATGCAGGTTAGCACCACATATCATGGTATATTAACTTTGTTTCAAGCATATGTTTTAGGCAAAGTCGTCTGACAATAAGCGCCTGATGTGCTCATCTATGATAGATATATAGGTCATTGATATTTATAAATCGTGAAAACAGTCCCCATGCAGCATTTGAGTTGTATGAGTCTGAATCACAAATTTTGGCTATGAATATATCTACTAAAAAATGAGCGATACGTTTATAGACGTCACGTGTTTAATAAACACACCAATAAGTAAGGGATGGGAATAACTAGTGAGCGACATGGTAAAAAATACCTTATTGTGGCTGGTGGTAATCGGCGTTTTGGTGCTGGTGTTTAGCGGCTTTGATCAATCATCCGAGCCGGATAGCCTTAACTACTCTGAGTTTGTGACCGCCGTGTCAGAAAACCAAGTAGCCAGCGTTGAAATCGATGGCGAGCAAATCACCGGCGAAAAGAAAAATGGTTCATCTTTTGAGACCATTCGACCAGCTGTGTCAGATGACGAGCTCATGCCATTGC
The DNA here is from genome assembly GCF_044901245.1 of Psychrobacter sp. NPDC064578. NCBI lineage: Bacteria > Pseudomonadati > Pseudomonadota > Gammaproteobacteria > Moraxellales > Moraxellaceae > Psychrobacter > Psychrobacter sp. NPDC064578. Next base: position 77,114 of record NZ_JBJDPI010000005.1, on the reverse strand, counting down.
TGCGTGAGAACCAAGTCGAAGTCCAAGGGACTGCCCCAAAACGCCAAAGCGTCTTGATGCAATTACTGATAGCCAGTTTCCCAATTCTATTGATTATTGGTCTGTTTTTATTCTTCATGCGTAACATGCAAGGCGGCGCTGGCGGTAAAGGCGGCGGCCCTATGAGCTTTGGTAAGTCAAAAGCTAAAATGCTGACTGAAGACCAAATCAAGGTGAACTTTGAAGATGTGGCTGGTTGTGAAGAGGCCAAAGAAGAAGTGGTTGAAGTGGTCGAGTTTTTACGCGACCCTGATAAATTTACCAAGCTTGGTGCAACGATTCCACGTGGTATCTTAATGGTAGGTCCTCCAGGTACCGGTAAAACATTGTTAGCCAGAGCCATTGCGGGTGAAGCTAAAGTGCCGTTCTTCTCAATCTCAGGTTCTGATTTTGTTGAAATGTTTGTCGGTGTCGGTGCCTCACGTGTACGCGATATGTTCGAACAGGCTAAAAAGAGCGCGCCTTGCATCATCTTTATTGATGAAATTGATGCGGTCGGTCGTCATCGTGGCTCTGGTATGGGTGGCGGTAATGATGAGCGTGAGCAGACACTAAACCAATTATTGGTTGAAATGGATGGTTTTGAAGGCAATGAAGGCGTGATCGTCATTGCAGCGACCAACCGTGCGGATGTGCTTGATAAAGCGTTACTGCGTCCAGGTCGTTTTGACCGTCAGGTACAAGTGGGCTTGCCAGATATTAAAGGCCGTGAACAAATTCTTAAAGTGCATTTGAGAAAGCTGCCGAATACTATCGGTGTGGATGCCAATGCATTGGCTCGCGGTACACCAGGTTTCAGTGGTGCGCAGCTGGCCAACCTTGTCAACGAAGCGGCATTGTTTGCAGCACGTCGCAACAAGACCAGCGTTGATATGAATGATTTTGAAGATGCAAAAGACAAGCTATATATGGGTCCTGAGCGTAAATCAATGGTCATTCGTGAAGAGGAGCGCCGTGCGACCGCTTATCATGAAGCAGGTCACGCCTTAGTCGCTGAGCTACTACCAGGTACCGATCCTGTGCATAAAGTAACGATCATGCCGCGTGGTTTTGCGCTTGGTGTTACTTGGCAGTTGCCAGAGCATGACCAAACCAGTATGTATAAATCAAAAATGCTGAGTGATATTGCTATCTTATTCGGCGGTCGTATCGCTGAAGAAGTCTTTATCAATCAAATGTCGACAGGTGCTTCTAACGACTTCGAACGTGCAACCAAGATGGCTCGCGCCATGGTGACGAAGTACGGTATGTCTGACGCACTTGGTATTATGGTTTATGAAGATGAAGACAGCTCGCAAGGCTATTTTGGCTCTAGCAGTCGTACGATTTCGGAAGCCACACAGCAAAAGGTCGATGAAGAAGTCCGCCGTATGTTAGAGGAGCAATATGATATCGCGCGCGAATTGATTGAAGGCAATCAAGAAAAAATGCATGCGATGGTAGATGCCCTAATGAAGTGGGAAACGATTGACCGTGATCAGTTGCAAGATATCTTAGCAGGTGAAGACCCACGTCCACCTAGAGTTTATCAGCACAACGAAGTCAACTTATCGAAGAATGATATCAAAACAACCAACTCAACACCGCCACCGTTACCAGCGATGTAGTTATTAATTAATTCATATCCAATAGAAAAAGCCCTTTATGATAAAGGGCTTTTTTGTTGTCCATATTTAGTGAAGGGTTTAGTACAGAATAGAGTTTACTGGTATGATAAGCACACCGCATAACAAGCACAGTGCAATAATTAGAATGTTTTAATGAGAGATAATTTGGTTATGTCATTATTTCAGCCTTTACCCAGCTATAAGATATCAAGTCGTGATAAAACACTAGATCTATCGCAGCCTCATATTATGGGTATTCTTAATGTCACACCCGATTCGTTTTCAGACGGTGGACAGTTCAATGCGGTAGATAAGGCTATTGCGCATTGTCAGCAAATGATAAAAGAAGGTGCGACTATTATCGACATTGGCGGTGAGTCTACTCGTCCCAATGCGAATACTGTGGGCACTTCTGAAGAGATGCAACGTGTTGTGCCAGTGGTTCGAGCCATCCGCGGGCATTGCGGGGAGGATATTTGGCTATCCATTGACACCAGCAATCCAGAGGTTATGAAAGCGGCTTTTGACGCTGGTGCTGATATTTGGAATGATGTACGCGCACTCAAATGCGAGGGTGCAGCAGCACTGGCGGCTGAGCTTGATATACCAGTCATGCTCATGCATATGCGCGGCGAGCCAACAACGATGAATAATTTGGCACACTATGATGATATCATTAGTGACGTAAGAGCTGAGCTATTATCACGTATTGATGAAGTAACAAGAATCGGTGTTAAGCGTGAGAAAATTATTGTCGATCCAGGCTTTGGTTTTGCGAAAGATTATGAGCATCATTGCGCACTATTAAGCCAGCTTGGCAGGCTACAAGCGCTTGGTTTACCGATGATGTTTGGCATTTCGCGCAAACGTTTTTTAGCGGAAGTATTGAGCAAGAGTGGCGTCGAAGTCGTTACTACTAACGCGGTAGATCGTGATGTGGTAGGTACGGTGGCTGGTATCTTTGCCCTACAGCAAGGCGCTGGCATTATACGCACCCATAATGTGGCGATGATGCAGCAAGCAGTCGCCTTATGGCGTCAATTATCCGCGCATAATTATCCTTAATCCCAATTTAAAATGATGAGAGTACTTTTATGACCACCCCGATTCAGCCAGAACCAACCAATGAACAGCGCCGCATTATCTATCAAGCACGCCGCGGATTAAAAGAGTTAGACTTTTATATTGATCTTTATGTCAAAGAGATTTACTTAACGGCAGAGCCTGCTGAACAAGAGACGTTTGCAGAAATGCTGACTCATGAAGACCCTGATTTGTTGGATTATTTCACCAATCAAAATCGTCCAGAAAATGAAGAAATATGGGCGCTAGTCAATAAAATTAAGACATGGCGTCATACCAAAGATTTGACTTAAAGACTGATTTAGATATAAAAAATGGTTGTCCAGAGCTGGTATAGCTAGGCCTGAGTAACATAATGGTCTGCCGTTTTTTTTGGTGATAAAATATGACCTTGGCAAATTCGTTGCGTATTGATACGGCTATTCGGCCTGCCAGCTATTTGCGTTTGCTGCTTTATAGTGGGTTGACCGCTGTCATGGTTGTACTGGCATGGCTTGCTTCTTTACTGTTATGGCAATATGTGCTTATTTTAGTCGTTACCGCCGCGGTGATTATTTATTTGACATTATCACGGCCCATACTGCTGCACCTGAGCCAACCACCACTTAGCTATCGTATCGATCAACATTGGCAGCTACTGCTCCGTACGGGTCGCGGTGATGAGCTATGGCAGGCACAATTAATCGCTGTCTCTGGATATCGATGGGCGATAAGCTTTGAATTCAATGTTATAGAGCCTTATCAGCGCTCTTTATCAGTGACCATCTTTCGAGATCAAGTGAGCCCTGAACAATGGCGAGAGTTGAATATTTTGGCTAGATTGTATTGAATACTTATAAATAGTGCTTATTAGTACCATGGTTGAATGTTCAATATGCCTAACATAAACGCCGAAAATACGAGTTAAGGCAGTATTTTCTTATAGCACCCAATGAGCGGTTTTTTCCATGGATTTACGAACGCCTACATGTCATAACAAAACACCTATCTGGATAGCGAAAGAGATTTGTTATATTGCAAGAGAATTGTGAAACGCATAAGTAAATCACGCTGTTGCTTAATATATTAAATTAGCAGCGAAGTTTTTAGCGGTTTATAGATAATAAATAATATGACAAAAAGGAATCGAGAATGAGCTTATTAGGGAATTTGGTTAGTCAGGTGGCCCGCCGTGCGATGGATCCTGAAGATGCGCAGCGTAATCCTGTAAATCAACGCATTGATCCACGTCGTACAGGTGGTCTTGGGGATATATTGGGTAGCGTGCTAGGCGGTGCTAGTCAAACTGGAGGCTACAATCCACGCCAGTATGATCGTCAGCCAGACAATGGTTTTGGCTTAGATGATATTCTCGGTGGGTTAACAGGCGGTGGACTCAATGGTGGCAATCAACGTGGCGGCGTCAATTCTAATGCCGGCGGTCTTGGAGACATATTAGGCAGTGTGCTAGGTGGTCAAGCAATGGGTGGTCAAACGAGAAAATCTGGATTCGGCGGTAAAGGTATGCTAATTGCTGCACTTATGCCAATGGTACTAAGCTGGATCAAACGCAATGGCGGCTTGAGTGGTGCATTATCGAAAATCACAGGTATGGGTTATGAAAACCAAGCGCGTTCTTGGATGAGTAACCAGCAAGACAATGACAACCTTGATCCAAATGATATCAGTCAGTTGTTCGATGAAAATGAGATTCAGCAGGTTGCAGCACATACTGGTGCTAATGACGTAGAAGTCCGTCAAGGTCTTGCTGAATTGCTGCCAGAAGTAATGAATCAGCTGACACCAAGTGGCAATTTGGATAATGAATCTGAAGCCAATGAAGAGATTGATCAAATCATTAATCAACTATCTAGTCGACTAGGTGCGCTAAAATAAATTTATTTTTTAAAGAAAGTCGCAATCGTTAATGCCACAAAGTTAATACTATGAAAAAGAGTACGTTATCCAACGTGCTCTTTTTTATGGCTGTTAGTTTAACCCTACTATTGGTACTCAATTACTGAATATTTACTCTTTATTCTAAATAGATATGTTAAAAATGGTGAATAATAGAAAAATAATTCTATAAATCTTATAAGATGGTCATATGATTCATTGAGTCTTTTGTCGCAGTGGCTACTTTGATGATCCTTTATATAATATGACTGCGTGATGGTATAAGCATTTATAAGGATACTTAATCATGCCATTTAAGCCTATTCAAGCAGCGGTTGCCATTTTGGTCGGCTTGATCATTTGGTTTGTGATACCAGTGCCTACTGGCGTTACCCCTGCAGCATGGCACATGCTGGCGTTATTCATCGCCACTATTGTCGCCATCATCGGCAAAGTATTACCCATTGGTGCCATTGCTATCATTGCAGTCACCCTAGTCGCACTGACAGGCGTGACTAGTGATAGCCCAGCACAAGCCATTAGTGATGCATTATCAAGCTACTCAAGTCCGTTGATTTGGCTAATTGGTATTGCAGTCATGATATCGCGTGGCTTGATAAAAACGGGTTTGGGTCGACGTATTGCCTATTATTTTATTTCTATTTTTGGTAAAAAAACCATCGGCGTGGCTTATTCTTTGACTGCGGCTGAATTGATGATAGCACCTATTACGCCCTCTAATACGGCGCGTGGCGGCGGTATTATTCACCCTATTATGAAGTCTATCGCGCAAAGCTTTCATTCGACGCCAGAAGAAGGCACTCAAAATAAGATTGGTCGGTATTTAGCGATGGTGAACTATCATGCTAACCCGATTACCTCTGGGATGTTTATCACGGCTACTGCGCCCAATCCTTTGGTTGTAGATTTGGTAAATAAAGCCACAGGCGGTGATATTCAGCTGTCATGGACCACTTGGGCAGTGGCGATGTTTGTACCTGGTATGCTATGTCTGCTTGTGATGCCGTTAGTCATTTATATAATTTATCCACCTGATGTTAAAATCACGCCCGATGCAAAAGGTTTTGCCAAGGAAAATCTGGCAGAAATGGGAAAAATAAGTAGCCAAGAAAAAATCATGCTCGGAGTATTTGCTCTGATGCTGTTATTGTGGGCGAATATTCCCGCATTGATGTTAGGTGAGCAATATAGCGTTGATGCTACCACCACAGCATTTATTGGTTTGACGACCTTAATATTGACTGGGGTACTGACTTGGGACGATATTTTAAAAGAGAAGTCAGCATGGGATACCATTATTTGGTTTGGCGCCCTTATTATGATGGCCGCTTATCTTAATAAGCTTGGACTGATAAGCTGGTTCTCTGGCAATATTGAATCGATGATTGGTACGACTGGGCTTGGCTGGATAGGGGCTGTGACTATTTTGACCCTAGTGTACTTATATATTCATTATTTCTTTGCTAGTACCACGGCTCATATTACTGCACTATTTGTAGCATTTTATGCGGTGGGTTTAAGCTTGGGCGCACCGCCGATGTTATATGCGCTGATCTTAGCCGCAGCGGGCAACATCATGATGACGCTTACGCATTATGCAACTGGTACTGCGCCAGTCATTTTTAACTCTGGCTATGTGACGTTAAGAGAGTGGTGGAGTATTGGCGCAATAATGAGCGTGGTCAATTTAGTCATTTGGATCGGTGCTGGTTTGATTTGGTGGAAAGTGCTCGGCTATTATTAATACATCGCTCAAGTCATATTGTCTTATGTACAGCTGGGTGTTTTTAAAAAAAGTGAGGGTGGCTTAAAAGCGCTCATCTAATGTGTCTAATGTATAATTGAGCGCGGCAAAACAGATATCGCTCTGAAAGCCTCGATATTGCAAAAACCGTAGCTGCTTTGCTTTGTCTTTTTGTTCAGTGGGTATGTCATCGCCGTACTTCTTAGTGCGCGCTGTGACCGCCAGTTTGAGCCAATCGATACCATCTACCAGATTATCTGCACTATCATCTACAAACTCCCTAAACTCTTCTGACTCTGCATTTGCCATATCGATTAACTCATCGATATTACTGGGCATGGCAATTTTTTTACGATAAAACTCCTGCTTGATACGTCCGCGTCCCCGACCTTTACGGATATTTTCACGAATGAGCATGAGCGTCGTGCGATAATCACTTTGGTAGCCTTTTTCCTCAAACTCATCGAGTAGCGCATCAATTTTATCTGGGGCTTGCTCTTTATCAATAAGCTTTTGCTTAAGCTCAGCCTTGCCGTACTCACGGCGCGATAAATAATAAAAAGCTAACCAACGTAAACGACTTTCGGCTTTGACCTCATCTATTTCTGCTTGTCGTTGTTCAGGCGTGCGCAAATAGGCTTTGAGAGCAGCAGGTAGGTTATCCATCTGACTGTCGACTGTGCCATGCACAGAAGTGTTGGTAATGTCAGCATCGGTTGTATACTGTGATTCTTTGTTGAATTCATTATCAGTAGCCGCGCTATCGTCTGGTTCACCATGAATATTTTGTTTAACTTCAGCCAGCATCTCTTTGATACTTTGTGCTTCTGGTGGTTGATAAGCAGGCACGTCACTAGGCTCAGGGCTAAAGTTAGCCGCTGGGTGAAAACGTTTTTTACGTTTCTTGGTTTGAGCAGAATTTTTATTGGTAGAAGATTGAGCCTCAACAAATTCTACTGCAAATTCAGCATCGTCAGATAATGAATGGTTTTCACGATAGTAAGTTGAATGCTTACGTGTCTTAGTTGTTTTTTTAAGGTCGCCTTGATAGGAATGCTGAGAAAATTTGGAGGATTCAGAGTGTTTGGAAGATTTGGACGGTTTTTTTGATTTGATAGTAGGACTACTCGCTGAATCGGCATCGGCATCGGATTCAGCGAGTATTTCAGCTAAGGTTTTAATGTTCATAACAATTTAATTTTCATAACAAGTCATGATTATTGATAACGGTTAATCATTGCGCCGTTATTGTACAGGGTCAGAGACCAACGCTTCATTGGCTTTATCTTCGGCTTTGGTCTCTTTCTTTGATCCAAGCTTTTCTTCACGGATTTTAGCTTCGATTTCTTGCGCAATCGCAGGGTTTTCTTTTAAGAACAGCACAGAATTGGCTTTACCTTGACCGATTTTTTCATCGCCATAACTATACCAAGAGCCTGCTTTGCCAACGGCTCCAATTTCAACACCCAAGTCAATCACTTCGGCTAAGTGGTTGGTACCTTCACCATAAGTAATTTCAAACTCTGCTTGGCGGAAAGGCGGTGCCATTTTGTTTTTGATGACTTTGACCCGGGTTTGGTTACCGATGATTTCATCACCGTTTTTGACTGCACCAATACGGCGGATATCCATACGCACTGAGGCGTAGAATTTGAGCGCGTTACCACCAGTCGTGGTCTCAGGGCTACCAAACATCACACCAATTTTCATACGAATTTGGTTGATAAATACCACCATACAGTTAGAGCGTTTGGCGTTACCAGTGATTTTACGTAGGGCTTGGCTCATCAGACGTGCTTGCAGACCCATATGTGAGTCGCCCATCTCGCCTTCAATCTCTGCGCGCGGCGTCAAGGCAGCAACTGAGTCAATGACAATCATATCGATAGCACCAGAGCGCACCAACATGTCGGTTATTTCAAGTGCTTGCTCACCATTATCAGGCTGAGACAGCAATAGCTCGTCAGTGTTTACACCAAGTTTGCGCGCATAAACAGGGTCAAGCGCATGCTCAGCATCAATAAAGGCGCAGGTGCCGCCTTGTTTTTGACATTCTGCAATCGCCTGTAGCGTCATGGTCGTTTTACCTGAGCTTTCTGGGCCATAAATCTCTACGATACGGCCTTTTGGTAGACCACCAATGCCAAGTGCAATGTCCAGACCCAACGAACCTGTTGATACTACATCGACATCCATAATAGCTGAGTCGTCACCTAAATGCATGATGGTATTCTTACCAAACTGCTTTTCGATTTGACCGAGTGCTGCTTTAAGGGCTTTGGCTTTATTGTCGTCCATACTGGATTCCTTGTCTTCAATCATTGGTTAAAACTATAAATTTGGTATGATAAATAAAATGTTTGTAGCTATGAAGGTTAACGGCTCAATAGTGCTGATGGCTATCTAAATAATAGGCAGCGTTCGTTCAATGTCTATCTAGGATGAATGGGCTAGGGTATCGATGGTGTAGACAGTAATATAGGATATCACTCTACTATACAGTAAAATCAAATAACGATAAAAGTAAAATTAAGTTCATAATCAGCGCCAACAGATGTAATTTGTAGGTAACATTATGCTCGTTAAGCCTTAACTGTTTTCTAAAGTGCGGTTGATTAGATAAGGTAATTATAACAAAAACCAAGGAATATATAGAGGATTCAATGATGCTAAACGACACTAACTGTCGCATTGTATATAAGTGATAACTTGTGTAATCTAGTTGCTGAATATATCCTAATTTTGGATAGGATAATGCTGCCCTTTGTCAATAGCATTAAAAGTTGTCCACAACAAATAAAGCGTCTAAATTTAGCTTTTGTGAAACATCAGTGAGGATTAATTTAATTTAAAAATATATTGAAAATAAATTACAGTATTATGAAATATCATTTAACTTACTGATTTAGAAGGTTTTTTAAATTGTATAAAAAATGAACGATTTTACCTCATCCTTTGAGCTATCTAGGGAAATTGTTGTCAAGTGCGTACTTATGCACAGGGTTATCCACAGCTTATGGGGAGAACTCATGAATCCCTTATACTATCAATGTTTGAGTAGGTAGGTAACCTGTGAGTGTGGCGCTGGAATGTATTTTTTACCCCTATATGTAGCGTTATTTATTTAAAAATTCTATGAAAATAGACGATGTTTCACGTATTAAAAAAAATTTATTATTTCTAATAAAAATACTTATAGCTTGTCTATTAAGGGTTGTAGCTGAAAAAAATCAAATAATATTGTCATTAGATAATTTGCAAGCACAAAAAAGCGGCTAAATAATTTAGCCGCTATGCAGAAGTCATCGAAGATAAGTGACCCAAATCTAGTCTTTGATATAGATTAAATCCCAAACGCCATGTCCACTATTTATACCGCGGCGCTCAAATTTGGTCATTGGACGAAAGTCAGGGCGGTCGGTGAAGTTACCTGCGCCTGCTTGATTGGTTAAACCAGTAAAACCGTCTAATACTTCAACCATCCAAAAGGCGTAATGCTCCCAGTCGGTTGCGGTATGGAACCAGCCGCCTTGCTTTAGACTACGAGTCACAATCGCCATGCGTTCAGCACTGACGAAGCGGCGTTTGTGATGGCGCTTTTTTTGCCATGGGTCAGGGAAGTAAAGCTGGATACGATCGATATGGTTTTCTGGTAGTTGCTTGAGCAATTGGATGGCGTCACCGTTGATGATTTTGGCATTGGTTAGCGCTTGCGTACCTGCCATATAGGCGCATTTACCGATACCTGGTTCGTGCACTTCGATACCAACGAAATTGCGGCTAGGTTCTGCTGCCGCCATCTCAATGAACGAATCACCCAGTCCAAAACCGATCTCTAAAGTAAGCGGTGCTTCACTACCGTTAGGGCTATCAGTGAATAGCATTCGTAGATTGTCAATACCATCAAGATTGCCATCACCGAAACTGTTATTAACCAGGTACTCAGAAAATTCTGGCGCGGTTAGTGCCAGTTCGGCATTTTTATTCATGTGCGTACGTCGTTTCATAAAAGTATTGACGATACGTAGATGTTTGCTTTCTTCAGGCTTACTCTCATTACTAATACTTGCTTCAATGTCAATATCAGTATTGCTTTCGGTATTAGTGCTGAGGACTTTTTGCTCATCAGTAGTATTCGTACTATCGATGTTATCATTAATATCAGGATGTTGACTCATAGGATTGACAAGGCTTCATAAAATGGGTGATGTATGCTTATTATAAGTTAAATCTATACAGCTGTGAACGCACAATCCTTTTTTAATATTGTTATCGCTGATCCAACATAAAAGAGTGAAAGCGTTGACCTTGTTTGACGTATCACATATAGACTGGCATTCGGTTACCTTGACTTTCTTTTACATTGAATTAACGGTATTTATCTGTCGTTTTACTGTTCTGCACATCGGTTTTGGCGTTATCATATAAAGTGAGTAATGGATTTAAATTTTTCTTCATCGTTAATAGGGGTCATCTATGCTATTTATCGAGACGGATTCGCCGCCCCCTTTTTATCAAGAACAGCTGACTCCTGCTAAGCGTACACAACTTGATAAATGGTTCATCGGTCACCGTAGCCAGCATTATTATCTGAAACGTTTTGAGCAGTTCGATGCGCAAGGTTATCTGTCGCCAAAATGGCATTGGGCAGCATTTTTTGTGACGTTTCCTTGGCTCCTCTATCGCAAACGCTATATGGATGCGATTGTCTATAGCGTGGCTGGCTGGTCGTTTATCCAGCTCAATGTGGCACTGGTATTGGTTGCGTTTGAATTTTTGGCGATGTCCTTCATCCCTGATGCTTACCAGATGGCGACACGCATAGGTATTGCCGCGATCATTTGGTTATTTTGGTCGTTCATGGTGGCGCGTTGGACGGATGCGTATTATTACCGCATGGCGCGACGTGAGATTGCAGATGCTATCGATGATTATCCGCGTGATGAAGCAGCGCAAAAGGTGCATCTGCGCCGAGAAGGTGGGGTCAGTTTATTTGGGTTAGGATTGGGGTTTGGTATTTTTGCTTTTGCTTTAATTGTCATTAAGATACAGTTTCTGCCAATTATTGCCAAGCCAAAAGCCAATGAAGTGCTGTTCGATGCGTATGATATAGCCAAAACGGCACAAAATCGTGTGGCACTGATTTATCAACAGACAGGGCAATGTCCAATGGATTTGCCTATCGATACAGGCACTCAGCAGATACGAATTGATATCGATAAAGAGGCCGCTGGCGTAGTAGAAACAGATTGTGCAGTCATTGCGACCATACAAAATGTTCAGTTCCCTATCCGCTATCTAAATCAGCAGACACTGGTTTTTTACCATGTGCCAGACAGCGATAGTTGGAACTGTACAAGTTCACTAAATAAGAAACTGGCACCAGCAAGCTGTATGCCCGATTAGGGCATGTTTGATGATTTAACCATGACACTGACTATTTGTGAATCATCAAACACGCTTTAAAATATATAAATATTTAGGTGTTAGAGTCAGTTGCAACATCGTCCTTTTTATCAACGGGTGTTGCTTTACTTTTTAGCGCGTCATAAAAATCTGTTAAGTCCATTTTTCGGGCTTTATCAATGTCTTCATCAAACAAGCTTTCTAGCTCTGCCATCGCTGATTGTGCGGATTCAATCATGCTGGCTTCATCATCGTAGATCGCTTGCTGACGTTCAATCAGGTCATCGTCGTAATCGCGGAAAGTTTGCACCGTCTCGCGCGCTTTTTCTGGTGAGATGCCAAGCAGTTGTAGCGACTCACGCGACATATCCAAGGACGATAGGTAAGTCTCACGCCAAATATGACGCACACCGACCTCACGTAACCGATAATAATGCTGACGGTCACGTGCCCGTGCCAAGACAATCAAGTCTGGATAGTTTTTACGTAAGTATTGAGCCGTGGTGATAGAGCGCTCTAAATCATCAATGGCCAAAATAAACACACGGGCTTTTTTAATACCAGCCGCGCGCAATATCTCAGGGTTTTTTGGGTCGCCGTAATAGACTTGGTTACCAAATTTACGAACGAAATCGACGCGATTCGCTGAGCGTTCGATGGCGGTAAATTCGATGTTATGCATGCGTAGTACACGACCGATAATCTGACCGACGCGCCCAAAGCCAGCAATAATGACTTGATGTTCATGATCGGGAATGGCATCGTATTCGCGGCTGGGTTTGCTTTTGGCAAATAAAGGCTCACCGATTTTCTCAAGTAACAAAAATGCCAGCGGTGTGAGTGCCATGGAGATAGTGACGATAAGGTTCAGGGTATTGGCAAGCTCAGGTCGTAAGACATTTTGAGCAGTAGCGACACTGAATAAAACAAAAGCAAATTCACCACCTTGAGCGAGCGTCACACCCAGTCTGATACTGGTTGGCCAGCGATTGCCTGATATCTTTGCAATGGCGGTAATGACACCAAATTTGATAGCCATCAATGCCATTGCACAGCCAATGATAAACATAGGTTTTGCCAAGATAAGTTTGACATCAGTCAGCATACCGACCGACATAAAAAATAAGCCAAGTAGCAACCCTTTAAATGGCTCAATACTGGCTTCTAGCTCATGACGATACTCAGAATCTGCGAGCAGTACCCCTGTCAAAAAAGCACCCAATGCCATGGATAAACCAATTTGACCCATCAAAATAGACACACCCATCACGATAAATAGCGCAACGGCGGTCAGCAATTCTGATGCACCACTAGACGCTACAAACTTAAAGAAGGGACGAACGACATAACGACTAGCAAAAATCAGTCCAGCAAAAACCGCAAAAACTTTGCCAAAATAAATCAAATCATAACTTTGTTCGCGCACCCCTGATAGGAAAGGAATGACGGCTAACAATGGGATGACCGCAATATCTTGGAATAATAAAATCGTGAACGCTTCACGACCGTGGGTGCTAGAAAGCTGCTGTTTTTCCGTCAGTATTTGTAGTACAAAAGCTGTGGACGACAAGGCAAGGCCAAAACCGACGATAAAAGCAGTATCGAGCTGTAAGCCAAAAATTTGATGTAACAGCCCCATTAATAATGTGCCAGTCAGACCAACTTGCAAACCACCGAGGACAAATATCGAACGCCGCAGTGCCCATAATCGTGAGGGTTGCAGCTCAAGCCCGATAATGAACAGTAGCATGACCACGCCAAACTCAGAGAAGTGCAACAAGCTCTCAGCATCGCCTGCGACGTCCAGACCACTGGGCCCCAATATCAATCCTGTAATGAGATAACCTAAGACCGTCGCAATGCCAAAACGTTTACCAAGGGGTACAAAGAGCAGGGCTGCTCCTAAGAAGATTGTAGCTTGTAACATTAAATTTGGTGAGCCGGTGGCGGCAGCGAACATCTGGAATCCTTAGCAGTCATGATAAAATAAGCGGTACAATATGGGCATGGCAAAAATAAAAAATCTTAGCATACGTTATTTTTTACGATAAATCTTCCACACACCATTATCGGCAAGTGGATTGTTATAAGCATCGTTACGGCGCTTACGCGGGGTCTGGCGACTGTCTACGATTTTGAAATCGGGCAGCGCATGGACGATAAGCCCCGTTCGATAAAAACGCACGCGTTCAGGCTCCAGCATCTCGCCCTTGCTATCACGGCAAAATACATAGGCGCGCAAATCAATAAATTCACGATGCGCCACCAAACGCGCCTCATAATCATTATCAAATACTGCACTCATACGCGCAATTTCATCAGCACTATAGTCACCACACTTATCAGTAAGCGCACCGACCGAACCGAAGCTTTTGGATTCTTTTGCACGAGTCTTGGTCAAATGTAGCCTTTGAACATGATAGATAAATTGCGGTATCTCAAGGCTGGCTGGTAGTGGCAGATGATCGGGCGGTAGATTGGCAGCAGGATAAAACGCCATGGCGCGCTCAAGCAGATTATGCCAACGCTGCTGATAGGCTTGGACTTCGGCGATATTGCCTTCATAAATTGGCATGTCACGAATTTGACGCAAAATATCAGGCGGAAACTGCTCATCTCGAAAGCTAGCAATGTCTTCTTGCAGCGTCGATAACAATGCTTTGGCATGCTTTTTACCCTCTGCTGAGATAGGGTCATCAATGTAGCTTGGAGCAACAAAAGGAGCTGAGCGTCTCGACATGGCAGAAAATAATCCATTAGTGGTAAATTGGGTGCTTCAGCTTTAAGTATACAGAATTTATATGAAAAATATGGCGGCGAGGCTAAATTTCCCATCATTTTTAACATGCCATTACAATGCTAAAAATCGGTGTGATATCAGCTTATTTAAAATAAAGCCTATTTATGTTGGCGCATAATAAGTTATGTTCATGCATGAATGATTCATCCGCTGATAGTAAGTTGCGCGGATTATTTAAGACTTTTAGTAAAATAATTTTAAGGATTTTCGGGGCAGGACTGACGCATGAGATTTTTGGATTTGAATCATATTCTTATCGTTGGGGTTAGGTGTTTGGTCAATAACAACGCTTTGGCTAATTTGGTGCATATAACGTTATGATTGCCACCACTTGATGAAACGTCACCAATCATAGACAACGTTTAAATTGATACTTGAATGAAGAATGGTCTTTCCAATGTTTAATGTCTGACTTTCAAAGTCTGATTCTCAATGTCTCATGCTTAATGATTGTGACCAATATGATTATTACCCTCTGTTTGTTGTTCTGAGATATCGCAGACCAGCGCATCGCTATGTGCCTCAGTTCGCGGATGTGATGCGCTTTCTACCTGAATGGTCGCATGATGGATACCAAGCGTAAGCAAGCTTTGTTCTAAACGGGCAATCAATATGCTGGATTCATGAATACTCATCTCGCCATCGACAACGACGTGACAAGACAAGGCATTTAGACCACTGGTAATACTCCAAACATGCAAATCATGGACTTCTTGTACTTGCGGATGGGTAAGCAGTTTTTTTTCGACATCCACTAAGGATATGCCTTCTGGCGTGCCTTCCATCAAAATATGTACGGAATCACGCACAACGCGGTAACCACTAAATAATATCAGTATCGCAACAATCACCGAGGCCGCTGCATCCGCCCAAACCCAGCCGAAGCTCATCATCAAAAGCGCAGCAATAATAGCGGCAACCGAACCCATTAAGTCACTCAATACATGCAGGTAAGCACTTTGCATATTAAGGTTAACTGGAGCTTTACTCTCATTTTTTCCTTGAGTGTCTTCGTGACTGTCTTTGTGACTACCAGCATGACTGTGACTATGCGCATCTCCACCGCGACTGCCTCGATGCATCAGCCAAGCGACCAAAATATTGACCAACATACCGATAGTAGCAACGATAAGCATGCCTTGGGTAGCAATTTCAGGCGGTGAATTAAAGCGCTTAATCGCCTCATAAAAAATCATTAGCGCAATAATGACCAGCGTCGCACCATTGACTGTTGCGACTAAAATCTCAAAGCGTTTATAACCAAACGTCTTTTGATGAGTGGCTGCTTTTTCACCAATCTTAAAGGCCATTAACGTCGCGCCAAGTGCGATTGCATCACTGAGCATGTGACCTGCATCAGATAATAGCGCCAAACTGCCAGTCAGCCAGCCACCGATGGCTTCAATAAACATATAGCCTGTGATAATGATAAAGCTAAGCAGCAAGGTGCGCTGATAGCCCTTGGTGTCTCTTGGGGCTGTTGTTTGCTCTAAGTGTTCATCGTGATCGTGAGTGGCTTGATTGTCATGAGTGTAGTTGCTCTCATCATCTTTATGCAGATGGTTAGCCATATTAACAGTATCATTCTGATGAGAATGGTTGCCTTGTTCAGCGTTTGATTTATTTTGACTCATAACAACACTCAGAATGACAGAAGAGGAAATTTGATTGCTTATAAGGCTGGGCTTACTGTACGCGGACTAGCCAGATATAAAGAATTTAGCATATTTAATAAATGCTTGCTGTATCTAGGCAGTATACCATTGGTTACTATTTAGAATAACGTTCTTGAGGGCGTATCCTCAGTTCAATCGATTATCCTCTAAATAGGGACACGGCCTAGTAGCGGACAGAATAATCTGAGTTAAAAAGTGATGGTTAGTAATTGGCGGCTACCAACCAACAGGGTCGATATCCAAAGTGAGTTTAAGGTACTTGGCACTTGGCAAGGTCAATACGGGCTGCCACCATTGGTTTAATACATGGTGTAATTGCTGTCTGTCTTTGCCTAAAAGTAGCAGTTGTACGTGGTAACGGCTATTCTTTTTGCTCATTGGTGCATCGATAGGTCCTAGTACGGCGAGATTATGACCATTTGGCAAAATGGCAATCGCATCTTTAAGGGCTTGGGTCGTGGCGGCAAGGGTTTTGCCTTCACAGCGTATCAAGGCAGCATAACTATGCGGCGGCAAGCCCATCATTTTACGCTCTTGCAATAGCTCGCGAGCAAATGACAGATAACCATCTTTGACCAGTTTTAATAACAGCTCATTGTCAGGTTGCAATGTTTGAATGAGTACGCGCCCGGATTTATCACCACGACCGGCACGCCCTGCGACTTGAATCATCAATTGCGCGGTATGTTCTGGCGAGCGAAAGTCGGCGGATAAGAAACCACGATCGGCGTTTGGCAAGCAGACAAGTGTAACATTGGGGAAATGATGACCTTTGGCGACCATCTGTGTGCCAACCAAAATGGCAGGCTTGCCTTGATTGATACGTTGGTAGATATTCTCCCAACTGTCTTTACGTCTGGTGGTATCGCGATCAATTTGGATAATGGGATATAGCTCTTTGCTGGTTTGCGGATTGGCAAAAATTGCATGCAGGTTTTCGCTGAGCCTCGTCGTACCCATTCCTTTGGCATCCAAATTTTGACTGCCACAATCAGGGCAAACTTTTGGAATATAAGCTTGCCAGTCGCAGTGGTGGCATTTTAAATAGGAGCTACTATAAGCGTTGTGTTGGGATTGGCTATTGTAATGAACGGTTAAATGGGCGTCGCAGCGCGGGCAATCTGCTTGCCAACCGCAAGCTTCGCAGAGCAAAACTGGCGCATAGCCGCGACGGTTTAAAAATATTAATACTTGATCGCCCGCTTCTAGCGTTTGCCGTATTGCCCCAATAAGTGCATCGGTCAGCCCAGTATCATAGCGCGCACCGTCGTCCGTTGTTTGTTGATGAGTACTTTGCAGGCGCGCATCAATCAGCTGCATGGTTGCAAGCTTCGCATTACCGGGACGAGTTTGCAGTTGGCACTCTACCAGCTTACCGTCATCGACCAGTTTTAGATGCTCAAGAGATGGCGTCGCCGTACCCAATACGACAGGGATATTGGCTTGTAGTCCGCGATAAAGTGCCACGTCGGCGGCATGATATCGCAAGGTATCTTGCTGCTTATAAGAACCATCATGCGCTTCATCCACGACAATTAAGCCCAGATCTGCAAAAGGATAGAGCACCGCTGAGCGCGTGCCAATAATGATTTGAGCATGACCCGTACGGCAGTCTTGCCAACCTTGTAAGCGATGGGTGTTATTCATACCTGAATGTAGCAAGACGATTTGAGCGGCAAAGCGACTGGCGAAACGCGCGCGCGTTTGCGGTGTCAATCCAATCTCTGGTACCAAAATCAATACCTGCTTGCCAGCTTCCAATACGGCTTGCATCGCTTGCAGATAGACTTCTGTCTTGCCACTACCAGTGATGCCATTTAATAAAAATCCCGTGTAGCGATTGGCTTCATGAGCCGCAATAATGGCGGTAACGGCGAGTTGTTGCTCGTCATTGAGATCAAGGGGCATTTTCGCTAATTTAACAGGCGCAGGTGCTTGTTTGGTCTGAATATAGCGCTCGATTAAACCTTTGTCTTCGAGCGCCTTTAAAAAACTCCTCTCCATGCCCTCTAGCAATAAAACATCTTCACTCGCGCCGCGCTCGCCATGCAGCTTAAGCATATCAAATTGTTGTTTTTGTTTTTTGGCGTTGGCACGAAAGTCAGCGTCGCTTACCTGCGGCAAAATTCGCCAATGGGTAATCAGTAAATCCAACGGCTTACCTTGACGAACGAGAGTTGGCAGCATGACTGCTAAAACGTCACCAAGCGGGTAGTGGTAATAACGCGCTAGCCAATGTGCCAGATTTAGCATACTGGTCTCTAAAATAGGCTCAGCATCCAAGCATTTATTGATAGGTTTTAGCTTATTAAGTGGCACGCTGCTATTTGCTTCTGGAATATGAGCGATGACGATACCGATTAAAGTTTGACGACCAAAGGATACTTCGACACGGCAGCCAATATGAGGTAAAGAAGGGCTTGATAAGGCGTTGATATCTGCTGGTACGCTATAGTCAAATACCCGATAAAGGGGCACGGGTAGAGCAACTTGTACCAACATAGAATGCGTTCCCAGTTTCAGGTAAATGGTTTATTGGATAAACAGTTTTTAGATAACCTACTCTTACATATCTGGATCGTAATATTGATAAGAATAATAGCAGTAAGCCCAAATAGTGATATTTGGGCTTACTCTGGCATGCGTTTTTAGCAGTTGCTTTTTTGACGTAACGACTTGAGAATTAAGTACGTCTATGTATTAAGCCTTACCATTTACATGATGATATGGCTTAAGTTACTTAATATATAAAATTGACTCAATCTCGACCACACCGCCTTTAGGTAACGCCGCTACTTGGACAGCTGCACGGGCAGGATATGGCTCGCTCAAATTGGCAACGAACACGTCGTTTAGTGCCGCAAAATCATTCAAATCCGTTAATGACACGTTAAATTTAACCACGTCATTTAAGCTGCCACCAGCCGCTTCACAGATGGCTTTGATGTTTTCGAACACTTGCTCAGCCTGTGCTTTAAAACCTTCTTTTAATTCCATGGTATCAGGGTCAAAACCCAGTTGTCCTGAAATATAGACGGTGTTACCGACTTTGACGGCTTGTGAATAAGTACCAACGGCAGCAGGGGCTTTATCAGTTTGAATGGTTTGACGAGTCATATTATATCCTTTTTATCTTTTTCTGGTTTGGTAGGTAAGGGCGCATTATTCATCATTTACATCTCGTTTTTCACCATACAAATGATGACACGCTCTACGTTTATTTGCTAAAAATCAAAAAACACAGTTTATCATTATTTCAGTTCTTTCTAAAATTTTCTAAATCCATTATTCAATGTTCTATTGAGTGAGTGTTGGTGACGATGTATCACGCGCACTACACCATGCGCACTATACCTTATTACCAGCACTACAGCTGATAGAGCCTGATGATGTTTGGAAAACCTAGCAAGGAGCGTAGCTCGCGAATGCCTTGCGCTAGATGATTGCGACTACGAACGATGATATGGATGATGGTGTCACTGCTACGCACATCTACTTTTTCTACCCCTATATTTAATTGGCGTAAATGATAGATGACTTCAGTAATTTGTTCGTCGCTGAGGGCTATAGATAGTTTTAAATAGGCTGGAAAGCGGATTTTTCCGGTATTTTTTATGTCATGCTCGCCAGCGTCACCTTGTTTTACGGCCTTGTCATTACGCCAGCGCAGTTGTATAACCTGATAAGGATTGTCTTTACGAATATCGTCAAGTGAAAAGCACTTGTGTCGATGAACAACCAGACCGTGACGGGACAAATGACCGACGATAGGGTCACCATAAATAGGATGACAACAATTGGCAAAATCAAGCTCAACCCCAGACGCATTGACTATCAGCTGCTGTGGTTGGGTCATATCATCGCTGTGTTCTTGTGCTTGTAAATCATTGACTTCATCGCTAAACAAGCGAGTTACCACTAGCTGTGGTAGTAACGTACCAGAGCTTATTTGCTCAAATAGTTCGGATTTTTCGGTCAAGCCACGCCATTCAGTGAGGTTTTTCCAATCACTATCGGTTAAGTCATCGAGACTTTTTTGATAGGTTTTTAGCGCCCGATCTAAGGCTTGTTGACCATGGTGTTGCTTATCAGCAGGAGACAAGTCTTTAAACCAACGCAAAATCTCTTCACGTGCTTTATTGGTCACGACAAATCCTAGCCATTCTGCTTTTGGTTCTGAGTGGCTATTGACTTCTATTTCAACCAGCTGCCCATTCTTAACGACTGTGCCAAGTTTGGCTTTTTTGCCATCGATATTGGCGCCAACGGCTACATTGCCGACCATCGGTCCGACAGCGTAAGCAAAGTCTAGTGCGGTTGCGCCTTGTGGTAGCTCATAAGCGCGACCCTTTGGACTATAGCAGATGATTTTACTGGAGTGTAGGTAATCCATCAGCTCATTAATGGTAGAGACTGCCGCTGAAAAGTCTGGGCTATTTTCATCTAAGCTGTCTTCATCGACCAAGTCTTTCATATTGCGTAATGAGGCTTGGATAACCGATTGGCTAACGTCTGAGGCATGCTCTGCACCGATGACACCAAGCCGCGCTGCGCTTTGCATTTGCTTGGTCAAAATCGTCACTTTGACGACATCGTTATCGCGCTCATAGATAAGCGTGAGCGACTGATTGCCACCCGGTAGCGGACGACGAATATTATCAGCGATATGAGAGTCATCAATCTGGTATTTTTTAATTAAGTAATAGGCCAGCTTGTCACAGGCTTCGACATTATCGAGGACAATCTCAAAGGCATAATGACGGAGTAGAGCGTTGATTTCACCGCGATTACGGAAAAACTGACGGTAGATGACCACGCGATTGTCTAAAACTTTGACCAGACCATTCAACCCCAAATTATTGAGGACAATGCTCAGATAGCGATGGATGGCCTCTCTTTGAAAGTTACGCCCAAGCCCGTGCTGTAGTAGCTTGTCAGACAGTTTGTTGTACATGTCAGAATCAAGATTACGATAACAGAGCACCTCAATATAATCGGCAATATCATTAAGACCCATCAGCCGCGCAAACGGCACATAAAAGTCCAATGTTTCTTGTGCTGTAGTGCGTTGTTTTTCTGGGCGTACTGCATCTAGTGTCGACATATTATGTAAGCGGTCTGCAAGCTTAATAATCAATACACGTGGGTCGGCAAGGGTGGCTGTCAAAATTTTATGGAAGGTGGCTGCTTTGTTTTGCTGTTTATTGTGGGAGGATGACTTTAGCTTAGTCACACCGTCGACCAGTCTCGCCACTATTTTGCCATAGCGCTGCTCAATCTGCTCATCACTCACCTCGGTGTCTTCGACCGTATCATGCAAAATCGCTGCAATAATCGTATCTCGATCCAAGCGAAAACCTGCCAGTATCTCGGCCACCGCAATCGGGTGGGTGATATAAGGCTCTCCTGATTTACGCTTATCTTTGATGTGCGCAATATCACCGAACTCACAGGCATCAATAATATCACGGCGTTCAGCAGCAGTGAGGTAACCTACTGAGCGCAGTAAATTGTATTGAGCCTCATCGACTAAATGATGGCTGAGTTTGGGTAAGGTTTGACTCATAAAGTAACGATCCTATTTTCCATTACCTGTTTGCCTGACTGTCTATCGGGTAAATGGTGACTGAATGAATGCTGGAATACTATAAATATAAAAAATCTCGAGAAAAAAGATAAAAATAGGTAGACCATCCTCTAATTAATCGTAAATCGCATTCAATGTCAACTGCTAAGCGAACAGGTGCTATAAAAATTTAGAAATTCTAACTCAATGGTAGGTTTTGAGGTATAAATGGTGACTAAAACAGTCAAAGCAATGTCACAGCAACCAGCTATTACAACCAAAAAACCACAGCCTATGCTGTGGTCTCTAGTCAATATGTCATCACTGTGTGTATTTGTCTTATAAGGCAGTGGTTAGCTTTATAGGCTTCATACGACAAATCTTCAATACTGTATCTTAATAATACAGTGTCTTAAAAACCATGATCGCCTGACAGTGCCAAATCTAATGAACTGGTGGCAAAGTTGTGCTCTGGCTGATTTAGGATATCGCGAGTGATTTTACCAGCAGCGATTTCACGCAATGCCAATACCGTAGGCTTGTCATTATCCACATCAACCAATGGTTCAGCGATACCTTTAGCCAATTGACGTGCGCGTTTGCTTGCCACTAAAATCAGTTCAAAGCGATTATCAACATTATCCAAACAATCTTCAATCGTCACTCGTGCCATATGTAGCTACCTCGGTTGTTTTTATTAGTCACGGAGCTTGCCCGCCACTCAATAAAAATAATATCAAAATATAAAGGGGGATAGCGAGACATTATAGCATTTTTTGCCCAGCCGCGTAGTTGCTTTTTGCGTGTCTATTAACGTATCTATTAAGGTATCTATTAAGGTATCTATTAATAAGCGCTCATCGACTGAGTTGACAGTAGTATTTCGCTCTTGCTTTACTCTTCTACTTTATTGCTAAGTAAATTGCTGATGGTGCGATGATACCGCTGCTGTTGACGCTTAAGCGTCTGCCTGTCCGCCACGATAATGGCTTTTAGCTCAGTCAAAGCGACCTCAAAATTGTCATTAATAATCACAAAATCAAAATGGACATATTGCGCCATCTCAGTCACTGCACCAGCCAGACGTTGCTCTATTACCTCCATAGTATCTTGCCCACGCGTCGATAAGCGCTGACGTAAAGTGGCAATACTTGGCGGTAAAATAAAAATCATAATGGCGTCAGTAAAGATTTTTTTGACTTGTAGTGCGCCCTGCCAATCAATCTCTAAGATAACATCGACGCCTGCTTCTAACTGCGTCCGCACACTTTGCTCCGAGGTGCCATAGTAATTACCAAAGACCTCAGCATGTTCTAAAAACTTGTTTTCACCGATGGCAGTCACAAACTTTTCGACGTCGGTAAAATGATAATGATGACCATCAATCTCGCCGGGACGCGGCGTGCGCGTGGTGTGTGATACGCTGACGGTTAAGTCATTAGTCGTGGCAAGTAGCTGCTTTACCAGTGAGGTTTTGCCCGTACCTGAGGCGGCAGTAATAATAAATAATGAACCTGTCATACAATGTGTCCTAATGGAGTGTGTGCTAGTCAAATCTGTGCGAGTAAAAGAGCGAAAGCTGTTTTAGTAAACAATTCAAAACTGGTAAAAAGAAAAATCGCCATCATGTATGGCGATAGACATTGTCATCGATGCACTATTATAAACTGCTTTTGTGGCTTTTATTTTAATTAAAGCCGCCTTTGACCAGTCGTTATCATCGAAGCGGCGTAAAGATGGCATAGGGCGACTTATTATAAATCACATTTTTAGTGCATTAAGTGCAGTTAACGCTGCCACTATAGATAAATACTTTGAACGTATGAATATGTGTGTGCTTCTAGTTAAAACAGCCTCTAGTACCGTGCTATTTTCAAAGGCAATAAAAGTAAATTATGCTAAAGTAGCGTAATGAATTCATCCCAATTTTTGAGTTAAAGCTTTTGACAGTAATGTCGTGTATTCAAGCTTTAATAATAAATTATCTAATGATAGGCCCTCTTATGCAAATTTATCTTGCCAATCCACGTGGATTTTGTGCTGGTGTGGATCGCGCGATTGCGATTGTGAACGAAGCATTGACACGTTTTGAACCGCCCATTTATGTCCGTCACGAGGTGGTACATAATAAATTTGTCGTCTCTGATTTGGCCAATCGCGGTGCGGTCTTTGTGGAAGAACTTCATGAAGTGCCAGATGGCTCTATCGTTATTTTTTCTGCTCATGGCGTATCAAAAGCTGTCGAAGATGAGGCTGAGCGCCGCGATTTGACCGTATTTGATGCCACTTGTCCACTGGTCACTAAGGTACATATCGAAGTCGCTAAATTTGCGCAAGAGGGTATGGATGCGGTATTGATTGGGCACGCTGGACATCCTGAAGTGGAAGGCACGATGGGGCGCTTTAACCGTCGCCACGGCGGTCACATTCATTTGGTTGAAAACGAAGCCGATGTGGCAGCATTGAGCGTACAAAATGCCGAACGTTTGGCATTTGTTACCCAAACCACCTTATCTATGGATGACACGGCGCGCGTTATCGATGCACTGCGTGAAAAATTCCCTAGTATTCAAGGTCCGCGCAAAGACGATATCTGTTATGCCACGCAAAACCGCCAAGATGCGGTAAAAGACTTAGCCAGTCGCTGTGAGGTGGTCTTGGTGGTCGGCTCGCCCAATTCATCAAACTCTAATCGTCTGCGTGAGCTGGCTGAGCGGATGAATTGCCGTGCGTATTTAATCGATAATGCCAGTGAGATGGATAAAAGCTGGTTGGATGGTGTGCAGAGTATCGGCGTCACCGCTGGCGCATCAGCACCCGAAGTACTGATTCAAGAAGTGCTACAGCAGCTGCAAGATTGGGGTGGCGATTTACCGAGTGAGCTATCAGGCATCGAAGAAAATGTCACTTTCAGTCTGCCTAAAGCCTTGCGTATCCCAGTCACCCAAGTGGGTAAATAGATAAGACTCTGTACAAAACATCTAATAGGTAACGTATAGTAGGTAATGCAAAATGAAAAAGCAAAAAAAAGGATTTGTATTGGCAGAAGCCACTCTCGCTGAGGTTAACAAACAATTGAAAGTGAATTTGTTTGTCATCGTGGTGGTGGGATTCGTGTTAGGCAGTAATATTCTGCATTTTATGCGAGAAAAGAATATTTTTTATGGCGTCTTAATTGCCGCGATGGTCGTTGCATTATTTTTTGTCATTAAGAGTCGACAGGTTCTTAAGTTAAAACAACAAGAGCTTATCAAATAAATCATAGGACAGTCATGTCAGCTTATTATAACTTTATCAAACGCGAACAGCGAGAAGACGGCGTCAACATCGCACATTATCAGCCCACCAAGCATGCCCAAGGCGCTTGGAATGAGCATGAACAGCATATGGCACCAGCGACAGGATTGCTCACGGCTGAGCTCAACGGTTATGCGCCGCAAGAAAACATGCGTATCGCTCGTATCAGTCTAGATATCTTAGGATTGATTCCACTGGATGACTTTACCATTACCACGCGTTGTATTCGTCCGGGCAAGACCATTGAGCTGATTGAATCAGTCATGAGCAGTCGCGGTCGTGATGCGATTATTGCGCGGGCATGGCGTCTAATGACCCAAGATACCAGTGAGATTGCAGGCATTGAAGACCAAAAAGCGGTACATAAGCCCGAAGAGTTGCCCATTTGGGAAGACATGAAAGGCTGGCCGGGCGGGTTTATTGAGAGTGTGCGCTTGGTCGCTGATGATACGCAGCGTCGCCCAGGACGCGGTATGGTCTGGATTACTAACGATGTGGATATGATCGAGGGCAAGCCAACTGATGACTTGGTGCATCTATTGGGCATGGTTGATACGGCCAATGGCGTTGTGCCGCGCCTTGGGCTTGGCTTGTCAGAATTAGAATGGATGTTTCCCAATACGGATTTGCAAATTCATATGCACCGCGCGCCGCAAGGTCGCTGGCTTGGCATCGAAGCGGTGCAGCAGTATGGCAATGATGGCATTGGCTTAACGAGCGCTGTGTTGCATGACGTTCATGGCCCTTTTGGTCGTAGTGAGCAAATTTTGACCATTCGTCCGATGCCGCGTTAATTGCTCTGTGGTATTTAATTAAGCTCTATTTGATATGGTCAATTCGCTTTAAAAAAGTGATAGCAAGGCTAATAGAGAGTGCTTGCACTGTTAATATTTATCGATGTTAATAACAAACATCCTAAGGAGTAAAGTATTTGCATGAGTAGAAAACAAGTTAAGTGGTTCTGAAAAACAAAACGAAAGCATGTAATTAATTAATTATACAAATCAATGGTAATGGGTTGTAATAGTAACTAACCACAGAACATGACTGTCATTAGACATTACTATGAAAAAAACAAACCGTTTTTCGAACAAGCTGACAACTATTCTGGAACTATTAATAGAAGCGTATTCAGAATAGATTTTGTACTTTAATCCATTTGCTATTCACAGGAGTATGATTATGAGCAACGACATAAACAACGATATGAGTGATAAAAAATGTCCTTACGCACCGACCCAATTGACCATGGGCAATGGCGCACCAGTGGCAGATAATCAAAACAGCATGACCGCTGGCAAACGCGGCCCATTATTGGCGCAAGATGTTTGGCTCAATGAAAAGTTAGGAAATTTCGTCCGTGAAGTGATTCCAGAGCGCCGTATGCACGCCAAAGGCTCTGGCGCATTTGGTACTTTTACCGTGACCAATGACATCACTAAATATACCCGTGCGGATATTTTTAGCGAAGTGGGTAAACAGACTGAGATGTTTGCACGCTTTAGTACCGTCGCAGGTGAGCGCGGCGCGGCTGATGCCGAGCGCGACATTCGCGGATTTGCTTTGAAATTCTACACCGAAGAAGGTAACTGGGACATGGTGGGAAATAATACACCTGTGTTCTTCTTACGTGATCCGCGCAAATTCCCAGATTTAAACAAAGCCGTCAAACGCGATCCACGTACCAATATGCGTTCGGCGACCAACAACTGGGACTTTTGGACTTTATTACCAGAAGCTTTGCATCAAGTTACTATCGTTATGAGTGATCGCGGTCTGCCAGCCTCGTACAGAAATATGCATGGTTTTGGCTCGCACACCTATAGTTTTTGGAACGAAGCCAAAGAACGTTTTTGGGTAAAATTCCATTTCCGTACGCAACAAGGCATTAAGAACTTGACCGATGCAGAAGCGGCAGAGGTGGTTGGTTCTGATCGTGAGAGTCATCAAAAAGACTTGTACGATGCCATCGAAAATGGCGATTTCCCAAAATGGAAAATGTATGTGCAAATCATGCCAGAAGCTGAGGCGGATACTGTTCCTTATCATCCGTTTGACTTGACCAAAGTATGGCCAAAAGGGGATTATCCGCTGATTGAAGTGGGTGAGTTTGAATTAAACAAAAACTCTGACAACTACTTTGTCGATGTGGAACAAGCCGCATTTGCCCCAAGTAATTTAGTACCGGGTATTAGTGTCTCACCAGATAAAATGCTACAAAACCGCTTGGTTAACTATGCCGATGCTCAGCGTTATCGTGTTGGTGTCAATCATCAACAGATTCCAGTAAATAAGCCGCGTTGCCCTGTGATGAGCAATCATCGTGATGGTCAAGGCCGTGTCGATGATAACTATGGCAGTCGCCCGCATTATGAGCCAAACAGCTTTAGCCAGTGGCAAGAGCAGCCTGATTATGCTGAGCCACCATTAAAAATTGACGGCTATGCGGCGCATTATGACTTCCGTGAAGATGATAGCGATTATTTTAGCCAACCTCGCGCATTGTTTAATTTGATGAGTGCTGAGCAACAACAAGTGCTATTTGAAAACACAGCGAATAATATGGCTGGTGTGCCGGACTTTATTCAGTATCGCCACATTCGCAACTGTAACTGGTGTGATGCCGCTTATGGCGAAGGCGTTGCTAAAGCACTAGGCTTAACGGTTGAAAATGCGATGAATGCTCGTGAGTCAGATCCAGCGCTGCATTTGCCTAGCTGCTTATAGTTGATAGCTCTATCTAAAAACGTATTACTAAATCTATTTGCTAAACCTATTATCGATATAACGACACCGCCTTAGGAAACTAGGGCGGTGTTTTTGTTGAATTGTGCTTTTTAGCTTGAAATTTTCTGCTGCGCCCCTATTAGTATAAACAGCTTAGCGATATTCGAAATTGAACTGCTTAATTTATAGCTGAGTAGAGACAGTTGAATGCTTGCTATTTTGTGATACGTTTTTGACATAAATTAAAGGAGTTTTTTATGAGTGAACAGACCCCAGTTGATAACCAAAAAGTTGATAGCATCAATGTTAATAAAAGCAGCCCTGAATTAAAAAAACATACCTTTGAGGCGGAAGTGGCGCAACTGCTACATCTAGTGACTCATTCGCTTTATTCTAATTCTGATATCTTTGTGCGTGAGCTGGTTTCAAACGCCTCTGATGCCTGTGATAAATTGCGCTTTGAAGCGACCAATGATGACAGTCTTTATGAAGACGATGGTGAGCTAAAAATTCGCATTGCGGTCGATGAAGATGCCAAAACCATCACCTTTACCGATAATGGTATTGGCATGAATGAAGCAGATGCCATAGAAAACTTGGGTACGATTGCCAAGTCCGGTACTAAAGCATTTTTAGACAAGCTGTCTGAATCACAAAAGCAAGATGGTCAATTAATCGGACAGTTTGGGGTTGGCTTCTATTCAGGTTTTATCGTTGCCGATACGATTAGCGTTGAAACACGTAAAGCGGGCGAGCCTGCGGATAAGGGCGTGCGCTGGGTATCAGATGGTACCGGTAGCTTTACTGTTGAACCTATCACGAAAGAAACTCGTGGCACCGCCATTACTTTGCATTTAAAAGAGCAATATAGTGAGGGTGAAGACAGCTATTTAGACCGTGGCAAAATTAAGCAGTTGGTTAATAAATACTCAGACCATATCAGCTTACCGATTCAGATGCGTAAAGAAGTTTGGCAAGAAGATGTCAAAGAAGAGGGCGACGATTCTGAAGAAAACAGCGCTCCAACCAGCGGCGAGATGGTATTGACCGATGAATGGGAAACTATCAACAAAGCCAGCGCGCTATGGACACGTACGGCATCTGAGATTGAAGATGAAGAGTATATCGATTTTTATAAAAATATCACCTATGACATGGATGCGCCACTAGCATGGACGCATAACCGTGTCGAAGGTCGCGTTCAGTATACGCAGTTATTGTATATTCCGAAAAAAGCCCCTGTCGATTTGTACACTCGTGAGCAGCAGCATGGTCTAAAGCTATACGTGAAGCGCGTCTTTATTATGGATGAAGCTGAGCAATTATTGCCAATGTACCTGCGTTTCGTGAAAGGGGTGATTGATTCAGCAGACTTGCCATTGAACGTGAGCCGCGAGCTATTACAAGAGTCGCGTGATGTAAAATCAATCCGTGATGGTAACGCCCGTCGCATTTTGACTTTGCTCGCCAGTCTTGCCAACAGTGAAGACAGTGATAAGCAAGAAAAATTCGCGCAGTTCTACGCTGAATTTGGTGATGTTATCAAAGAAGGCGTTGGCGAAGACATGGGCAATCAAGAACGTATTGCCAAATTGCTCCGCTATGCGACCAGTACTCAGGATAGTGTGACGACCAGCTTTGAAGACTATAAAGCGCGTATGAAAGACGGTCAAAAAGCCATTTATTATCTAACGGCTGACAATCTAGCGGCTGCTAAAAATAGTCCACAACTTGAGCTGTTCAAAAAGAAAGGTATCGAAGTTATTTTGATGATCAGCCGTGTCGATGAATGGGCAATGAACTTCTTAACTTCATTTGATGAGACACCGCTACAAAACATCGCCAAAGGCGCGGTTGATTTGGGCGACTTGCAAGACGAAGCCGAAAAAGCGGAAGCTGAAAAAGCGCAAGAAACCATGAAGCCAGTCGTTGATAAACTTAAAGCAGCGTTAGGCGAACGTGCCAAAGACGTTAAAGTATCGACGCGTTTGGTTGATAGTCCTGCCTGCCTAGTCGTTGGGGAAGGTGAGCTATCACCACAAATGATTCAGATGCTGAAGCAAATGGGTCAAGATGTGCCAGAGAGCAAGCCGACGTTAGAGGTCAACCCTGATCATCCATTGATTAAAAAGCTTGAAAGTAGCGAGCAATCTGACGTCGATTTTGATAAATTGGCGCAAGTGATTTTTGACCAAGCATTGTTAGCAGATGGCGGTCAGTTAGATGATCCAGCTGCTTACTTAAAACGTGTGAATGAGCTTTTGATGAGATAGTAGTGAGTCTTTGATACAGTCATTATTGAGAAAAAAGGAGGTCTTGGATTCAAGACCTCCTTTTTTATATGTTCTTAGCCAAATTTAAGCGAATTTTACAAATCAGCCTTATCCTCTTGACCGACAATCCGTTACAATCGCGTTATATTAGCGAGCTAAACTGTTTAGTCATGTTTTTAGTTTTTGCTATTCGTCTCTTAAAATCATCTCATTGTGAATTGCATGTAATCTTGATGTCCATATGCTATATAAAAAATGTGAATTAATGACATTTCGTAGGTAGCTGCCACACCAAAAATCATCATCAACTCACTTTCTTTTCTCGACTGGCTAGAGGTTTAAGTCTTTGTCACTTGCGTCGTTAAAAACCGTATCGCTTCAGCGTTTTTCGCTCAATTTCGCTGCCAATATTATTGCAACCTTGTGGATGCTAGTAGGGTCGACGCGCGCGTTTTCTTGGGTAAAACCTACCTTTATCCAGTTTGCCGTATTTGCACTCTTAGCGCTCGGTAGTAATGTA
This sequence comes from Psychrobacter sp. NPDC064578, assembly GCF_044901245.1. Lineage (NCBI taxonomy): Bacteria > Pseudomonadati > Pseudomonadota > Gammaproteobacteria > Moraxellales > Moraxellaceae > Psychrobacter > Psychrobacter sp. NPDC064578. The sequence goes on along the minus strand of NZ_JBJDPI010000005.1, from coordinate 46,480 downwards.
CTGTTTTCTTGGTTGGCCGCGGAAAATGGCAGTATCTTTAATGAGCAAGGGTTGGTCAGCTACTTGATTTGGCCGATGATAATTTTATTGGGCGGCATCATTTTGGCACGGCGTTCTGGCAATCAAACGTTGGTGTTTGTGCCCGTGGTATTGTGGTTAGTGGCTGATACCTTATCTGCATTATTACAAAGTTTGGTGCAGTTTTTAGGCAGTTATGGTTGGTTGCCAGATTGGAGCTATTCACTTTTACCCATACTGTTTTTGGTGCTGTTTTTATGGCAGACCTTGGCGTTATTATGGATTTTTTCTCGTCGTCTACGCATACCGTGGTGGGAGCGGGTCATTGTATTGGTAGGTGCAGTCGCACTGTTGACGATTTGGCAGCGTAATGTCGCGGACCAGCCTATATTTAAGCAGATTCCTGTAGAGCCTGTTTTAGCAGAAGCAGCATTATATGAGCAACCTCGTTTGTTACAGCAAGCATTAAATAGTATCGATCCCAGTACTTCAGGCAAGACCGACTGGTATTTTATGGGTGTGGCAGGATTCTCTGGCCAAGATGTTTTTCGCTCTGAGATTAATAAAGTGCGTGAGCTATTCGATGTGCGTTTTGGCACTAGTGGACATTCACTCTCGTTGATCAACAATACTTATAGTTGGCTTGATGAGCCAATCGCTACCAAAACCAGCATTCTGCGCGGATTAAAGAAAATTGGTCAGCAGATGAATGCCGATGAGGATGTGTTATTCCTAACCTTGTCTTCACACGGCAACGAAAATATCATTCAATTAGCAAATCCACCATTAGCAATGGAGAATCTAGACGCCGCATGGTTACGGGAGGCGCTAGACGCTTCAGGTATTCGCTGGCGGGTGATTGTGGTATCTGCTTGCTATTCAGGCTCATTTATCGATGAATTGGCCTCCCCAACCACGGTGGTGATTACCGCATCAGCGGTGGATAAGGCATCGTTTGGCTGTACCAATACTGCTGAGATGACCTATTTTGGGCAAGCGTTTTTTGCTGAAAGCCTGCGTGGCAATACCAGTTTTGAATCTGCCTTTAAAGATGCCCGTTTGCGTGTGAATGAACGTGAAAGTGCGATGGGTTTTGAACCCTCAGAGCCGCAGATGGTGATTGGTAGTCTGATGGAGACTGCTTTGCCAGCATTCGAACAAGTATTGTTTGATAAAACCCGACCACCAGTTGCCAGCATTATTAATGACAGTGATTCTATCGCCATTAATATCGCAGAGGATAGTGCTTCTGGTCAGCCAGTGGCTAATACTGCGATCACTGCCAATTAACAACTAACAGTAAATCCAAAACCTGCAACCCAAAAATCACGATGAGCCGTATTAAGCTCGTTCAGTTTAGAATCTGTAATATTGACACTCGCTTTCCTTACTACTTTAATTCTTGTGAATGGTATAATGATTGAGTACTAAGTGAGTTTGGAGAAGTACTAGTATTACTTCACCAATGCTTTTTATAAGTCATCGTGTACTTTACTTTGGATAAAAAGGATGTCGCTTATGAACAACTCTTATAAACACAGTTTATCTACTAACTCAAAAATCACGCAGATCAGCGTCAACCGCTGTTTTGATGGTGAGCAGCATTACTATAGGCATCAATCATCATCGACCAAAACGCCGATGACCTTTAGCATTTATCTGCCAGATGAAGCGCTTGCTGGTCGCCGTTGTCCAGCGATTCTATATTTATCAGGTCTCACTTGCAATGCTGATAATGTCACCCACAAAGCGCATTTTCAGCAAAAATGCAGCGAGCTTGGCATGATACTTATCGCGCCTGATACATCACCTCGAAGTAGTGATGACAGCGATGTGCCAAACGACGACCGCTATTTTGTCGGTCAGGGTGCCAGCTATTATGTCGATGCGACGCAAGCGCCTTGGTCAGAGCATTTTAATATGCAAAGCTACATCGTTGATGAGTTATATGACTTGTTACGCTCAGAATTTCCTATTGATAGTATCGGCGTGACAGGGCATTCGATGGGCGGTCACGGAGCATTACTATTGGGCTTTAAGTTTCCAGGCAAGTTTGTGAGTGTCTCAGCATTATCGCCTGTATGCGCGGTCAGTGAGTCGGCATGGGGGCAAGCCGCTTATACAGAATACTTCGGCGATGATAAATCACGATGGGCGCAGGCAGATGCTGCGCAGATGATTGAAAAATCGGGGCAGCAGTATGCAAGTATCTTAGTGGATCAAGGCGCGGCTGACAATTTTTTAGCAGAGGGTCAATTACAAACCACCAAATTACAACGCGCTTGTGACAAAGCCAATCAGCCCTTAACCTTGCGTTATCAGGCGGGTCACGATCATAGCTACTACTTTATTCAAACGGTGATTAACGATCATATTGAACATCACTGGCGTATGGCACAAATGAGCTAAGTCCAGTATTAGAATGATGATCTGATCGATAAATTGACAGACAGTTACGCTGATTATTTAGTCAAGCGTACTTATTGATATAAAATAGATTCATATAAAATGAAAGTCGGCTGAATATCTGTTAAGCATCTTTAAAGGTAAGGTTTTATGGTAAGTAATCTGACAGCATTAGTAGCCGATGGTTTGGCTTGTAAGCAGCAAACCGTTCAGTCATCGCTTGCGACCATGCAAGCCGATATGACCGCGGCTCTAAAAAATAATCAGCATGCTGATATTAGTACTGAATCAAATGACAGACAGACACGTTCAGATGAGCTTATCGCAACTGTAGTCAATGAATCGGGTGATAAAGTGCTAGATGACGCGCAAGTCTCACGAGTAATAGAAATGGCGTGGGAGGACAGAACACCGTTTGCGGCGATAGAGCATAGCTATGGTCTCAATGAAGCAGGCGTGATTAAGCTGATGCGCCAAGCGCTAAAGCCGTCATCTTTTCGCTTATGGCGTCAGCGTGTCAGTAATCGCGCGACCAAACACCAAGCTAAGCGAGGCTTCGATGTCGGTCGTGCTTATTGCAAAACCCAGTATAAGCAGCGCTAGTGGTTTGAGTTCTTAATATTATTGCTTTAAAGGTTTAATTTTTTTAAGTCAGTCCTTAATTTCTTTTTATTTTATTCGTATTTTATTTCAACAGAATCAGGTAGCTCAACTATGATTATTCCTTCTAAACCTTATCTTATCGCTCCATCAATACTCTCAGCTGATTTTGCACGTTTAGGTGAAGAAGTTGAAAGGGTGTTGGAATCAGGTGCTGATGTGATTCATTTTGATGTAATGGACAACCATTATGTACCCAATCTTACCTTTGGTAGTATGATTTGTAAGGCGCTGCGTGATTATGGGATTGATGCACCAATCGATGTGCATTTGATGGTCTCACCAGTTGACGGCATGATTGAGCAGTTTTTGGAAGCAGGTGCGAGTGTTATCACTTTTCATCCAGAAGCCAGTGGGCATATTGATCGCTCTTTACAGCTGATCAAAGATGGCGGTGCTGAATGTGGTTTAGTATTGAATCCCGCAACGCCATTACATTATTTAGACTATGTGATGGACAAGGTAGATCAAATTTTATTGATGAGCGTCAACCCAGGTTTTGGCGGTCAGTCATTTATTGAAGGCACGTTAGAAAAAGTGCGCCAAGTCCGTCAGCGCATCATCACCAGTGGTCGTGATATCAGATTAGAAGTAGATGGCGGTATCAAAGCCAGTAATATCCGAGCCATTGCCGAAGCGGGTGCTGATATGTTTGTGGCAGGGTCGGCGATCTTTAACCAAGATGACTATAAAGTGGCTATTGATGCTATGCGTGCTGAGCTGGCTTTGGCTAATGGTAATGAATAACCACGGTCTTATGTGACTGGTAAATACGTTCGTCAGTCATTTTCGTCATAAAAGAATAGTAGCAAAATGTGCTGTATAACGGATAACGATGCATAACGGCAAGTTACGTAAAGGTGAAATATGGACACAAAAAACTCAATCAATTCGTCAGAATCACCTGAGTCAGAGCAAAGCACTGAGCAGCCAATTCAGAATGAGATACAGCAACGCAGTCTGGTGCCAAAGGGTATTACTATTGGCTTGGCTGTATTTGCCTTGGTTCTAAGTTTGGCAGGTTACGGCTTTCGGCTAATGGTGGGTGATGATACTGGTGAAGTATTACGTCATGCTGCGATCATTGTGCCTGCATTTATGCTGGGCATTCCCGTGTTTTTTTGGCTAGGTTCGAAGATACTTAACAAAGTTAAAGGCATGCATATAGAGAGCTGGAATGCCATTAGCTTGGGTTATTTAACCTCTTGTATATCGATGCTTTGGTTAATGGGTACTTACAGTTAGAGTCTTATGAGCAGAGATAAAGCTGTTTGGTAATATAGTGCACTGCAATATTTATGATAGGCTGTTTTTATACAATTTTTAATTATTAAGTCACGCGCTGCAAGCGTGACTGGAATTTTACATGAGAATCATACCGACCAAGATTGCCAATATCATCTATCCAAAAGACCTACCCAATGGCTTATTCACCAGCTTAATTATCGCCTGTTTGCTGCTAGGACTGGCATCATTACGTAACGGTACTGATTTACAAGGCTGGCTCAATGTCATCGAAAATTGGCTGCTTATGCTGTTGATATTTCCGACCGCCACCGCCACTGTAGCATTACCGTTTAAATATCGAGATCCGACATTAGAGTTAAAGCTCATGTATTATCTCGGCATGTTTGTTGCCTTCTTATTTACTGTGGCAAAATTACGCTACTGGCGCTAATACTATCAGTGATAGCATACCCAAAAAGCCTTTATGTAGAAGACTTATGTGACAAGCCTTGAATTTCAAGACCAAAGCGTCCATTGTATGACTAAGATAGTTTTACCCGTATTACTGTAAAACAATAATGTTGCGACGCGCGATTTTTCTTGCAAGTATTAGACGGGACAATGAGGAAGCAATTCATGCCATACGATATCGATAATGATATAGAAGTAGATAACGAAAGTACGGATCAATTTGCAGGATTTGCCAAAGAGACTACCCTTGAGTTGGTAGAGGCAGAAGATGGTCGCTTATTGTTACGTGACGCGGAACAAGACGAAGCGCCGCTGATGACCATTGATTTTTCTGAAAAGCTTAAAGAGCTGCTCGGTAGTGACACCCAAGCGATAGGTCAGCATATGATTCATGCCGCGATTCAGGTGATTATGCAAAAGCAGATGAGCCAATGGCATGCGCATGTTTATGACAAAGAGCCGACGCACTATAGTTAGTGATGAGTTGCTGTTAAGCTGGCTAGTAGTAGTAGTCAATTAAAATAGTCATCATAAAAAGTAGCAAGCATAAAAAAGGGTATATCAATTGATATACCCTTTTTTTTCAAATAACTTATTTATAGAAAGTATTTACAAAAATATATTCTATAAATTATAGTAATTATTTGATTTTAGCTTCTTTAAACATCACGTGCTGACGAATTTTTGGATCGAATTTCTTCATTTCCATTTTGCCAGGCATAGTGCGTTTGTTTTTAGTAGTGGTGTAGTAATACCCAGTACCAGCTGTTGATACTAATTTAATTTTATCTCTCATGATAGCTTTCCTGTAAATGAGGGGTCTTCAAACGATAGGTACGGATCTAAAATATTAAGTCGCTACATAAGATGTAGCAGAAAAGCAGCTTAAATGACGAAAATTATCGAGATATTAAGCTGCCAGTCTTAACTTATACTTTTTGACCTTGTGCGCGCATATCTGCTAACACTTTATCGATACCAAGTTTGTCAATAGTGCGCATACCTTTGGTAGACACACGTAGACGTACAAAACGATTTTCAGACTCTACCCAAAAACGATGGTTATGAAGGTTTGGTAGAAAGCGACGACGGGTTTTGTTGTTTGCGTGCGAAACATTATTACCCACCATAGGTCGCTTTCCAGTCACTTGGCAAACTCGAGACATGGCGAACTCCTAATCTATGAGGTATGAGTTTTTCTCATACCAGTCTGGGCAAGTTGCACGTTTTTGCGGCATGGACACAGCAAGCGGCAGCTTTGCACCAAACAAAACTATATGAATGTTGAGTTGATATTGCTGTTATCTAAAGGCAAATAACGAGCGTACCAATTCAGAAAATTTTAAAGCCGACATTTATACCATAAAAGTGATGAATACTCAAATATTTTTATGATTATTGTCGATCTAAAGGATGGCTATTATACCCTGAAATTCACTGGCTATGTTGTTGATTATTTAATAGTAAAAATTAATTTTTAGTTGTAAGTTATGACAAAAGTCAGTAAAGTTGCTGTTATATATTTAATACAATCTGTTAATACAACGGGTATTAATGTAAATCTATGTATCATTACCAATCTACTATGATTCTGTGTAATGATTTTTGTTTATTTGCTCAAATAAATTACTGCTGACGCGGAGTCCAAAACATGTCATATAGCTCATTACCTTTTACCTCTAAATTATTTCAGCTTACGGCGTTAACAATATCACTAACTCTAGCTGGATGTGGTGGTGGCGGTGATACTGTGGATTCTGTTGCACCTGCACCGGATATTGGATTGGTTCCAGTTATTCCAGACAATCAAAATCCTGGTGATCAAGGTTCAGGCGATCAAGAAGAGTCAACGATTAAAGCAAGCGAAATATACATATTATCTAATTATACTAGTATTAACGTAAATATGGCAAAAGACACTTCTATAAAAATAGAGGCGCTTATACTAGATGATAATAACGGTGTGTTAGACAATAAGACCGTTACCTTTAAGATCACTGATCCTAAAGCTACAGGGCTGTTTAGTACTTCTAGCTCTAGAGTTGTTACTGACGAAAAAGGTAGGGCAGTTATTGAGCTGCAAGCAACAAATAAGTTGACTGCGGCTCAAAGTGATTTCCTTATTAAAACTGGTTTAACAGTAGAAGTTAGCGTTGATGGCATTCAGCAATCTATCACCCTATTCGGAAAAGAAAATAATACCAATACTCAAAAAGATGATGTTTATGATGTGTTTATTTCATCTGATAAAACTGAGTTATTGACCGGTGCAGATACAGCAACAGTAAATATTAGAGTTACTGATAAAAAAGGCGGTATTGTTGCAGGTGTTCCTGTGATTATAGGCATCACTGATGCTGCATTATATGGCTTGTCTCTAAGCAGTCCTTCTAAGCAAGTCACTAATGAGCAAGGGCTTATCGCTGTTCAGCTAGTACAGAGCAGAGTAAGTATCGACGCTCAATTAAACCATGAGAGTCTACTAACCATCGTTGTTGATGATGAAAAGAATAGTATCGTTGAGCAAAGTTTTCCTATTATAGTGTCAGGTACTCGTGCGAGTAATGTGGTATCTTCCAAAAACATAGTAAGTACAGGAGAGAATTTCTCAGTATCTGGGCAAATTCTTGACGGTGCAGCGAAGCCTATCAATCGTGCAAATGTAGTGTTATATAATAATAACGTAGAAGTAAGTACTGGTAGCACTGACAATAATGGTAATTTTAGATTTGATTTAAACTCTGCTACGTTAAAAACTTCAGATGATGACAGTTATGTATTTAGTATTGAGATTAAGGGTACTGAGAGTAGTCAGCGCATTTCTAACATACTGACGGTAGGGTCTGCTGTCAGCTCAAGTATGAATTTTGCACAAACTACTGATATCGTAGTTGGGGTCAGAAAGAAAATAACCTTGAATGTTCCCGATGGTAGCAACGGTGATGATGTTGTTATCTCAACTAATAAAGGTAAAGTGTTTGAGAGCATGAATGAAGCTGAAAGCCTAGGTAGCTCTCGTCGAATACTAAAAGTGGCAAATAAAAAGGTTGAGTTCTTCATTGAATCTAATGTACCTGATAGCGCCACGATAACTGCCACACATAAGCGTACAGGACAACCAGATAACACCAAAGAAACCGTGCTAAGCTTTGTATCTATTAGCCCTACTAAGCTGCTGCTACAAACTGAGCGTTCAGTACTAAGTATTGGCGGTTCCACTGAAGTGATTGCTCGTGTATTAGATAATGATGATGCACCAGTGAAAAATGCTATCGTACAGTTTACGACGACTAAGGATGCATCTGGAGGTAGTTTAGGGCAAGGGATTGCTTATACTGATAGTAGTGGTTTAGCAAGAGTTGTCTATAACGCAGGACAGAACCCTACTAAGACAGATGGTGTCATCATAGAAGCTGAAGTAAGATTGATCGAGTTGCCAGACGGCAAAGAGAAGCCAGTTAGTGTCACACTTGCAGAAACAAAGCTTTCAGTGCAGACCAGATCAACATTTATCAGCTTTGCTTTTGCTGATAAAATATCTGCTGGTGATCGTCAAGTATATTATTATCAAAAAGGTTCAATTAGTGTGCTTAATAGCACTGGTAAACCAGCAATTAATCAGCCAGTATCTATTAACTTGAATCCTGATAGTTACCTAAAAGGTGGATTTGATATTGGTAGAAATATATTTGGCGACAAAGTTTGGATTCGAAATCCACTTTTCTCTTGCCAAAATGAAGACGTTAATAACAACGGTATATTAGATCCAGGTGAAGATTTTAACGGTAATGGACAACTAGATCCTATCAACGTCGCAGCAGTACTTGATAAAGATGGCAATGAAGTTAGTTCTAGTCAAAATTTTAATTTTATAACGGATGGCGCTGGTAAAGTTGATTTTTCAATACGTTATCCAAAAGAGTATGCAGAATGGTATAAAGCAAAAGTTACCGTCAATACTAGCGTAGATGGTAGTGAGTCACAGCAGTCTCGTGCAATAAGCTTCCCAGTTCTCATAGATGATGTTGATATTAGTGAGCCAATACGTCCGAATTGGGTTAGTCCATTTGGTGTTGAAGCCTGCACAAGTCGCAACTAAGTCAGTTTTAAGCTAAGTGATATTAAATTATGAACAAAACCCTCAACCTCGCGTTGGGGGTTTTCGTATTTATAACCTCAATAACGAAATACAACCAACTCAATCAGCAAAGTTAGGTAAAAGCGATTAGAATAGTCGGTTTCCTATGCTAATGACCGTATTGAAAGTCAGTAGCAAGTTTAATTTTTTGATTGGGCGCACTATGTCAGACACTGTAACGATTACTTCAGCAAAAAACTCATCTCATAAACTATCTAATAACCTGCCTAACAAGACGGCAATCGATACTGCCACGCTATTGATTAAATGCCGTGACCAAGCCGGGATCGTGCAAGCGGTATCTGAGTTTATTCATCGCTATGGTGCTAATATTATCACTCTCGATCAATATTCAACTGCTCATGAGGGTGGTCAATATTTTATGCGTTTAGAGTTTGCTTTGGCAGGATTGAGCGAGATCATTGAGAATTTTGAAGCCAGTTTTGCGCATACGGTAGCCAAGCGCCATAACATGGCTTGGCGTTTACATGATAATGCGATTAAGACGAAAGTTGGTATTTTAGTATCAAAGTTTGATCATGCATTGTTGGATTTGTTATGGCGGCATCAGCGAGGTTTACTTGACTGCGAGATTACCTCTGTCGTTAGTAATCACGAAGACTTGCGCCAATCGGTAGAAAACTTTGGCATCACTTTCCATCATGTGCCAGTGACCAAAGACAATAAATCAGAGGCAGAAGAGCAAATTCATGAGTTGATGGAAGGCAATGATTTGCTAGTGTTGGCGCGTTATATGCAGATATTGTCGTCTGATTTTGTCAAGCGTTGGCCGATGCGAGTCATCAATATTCACCATTCATTTTTGCCTGCATTTGTGGGAGCTGACCCTTATCGTCAAGCTTATGATAAAGGTGTGAAACTCATCGGCGCGACTGCGCATTACGTCACCGCTGAGCTTGATCAAGGTCCTATCATTGAGCAAGATGTACACCGAGTCACTCACCGTCAAGGTGTGACGGAGCTGCGCGCTATTGGTCGTGATATCGAGCGTAATGTCTTGGCACGCGCTGTGAACTGGCATGTACAAAACCGCGTGATTGTAGCGGGTAATAAAACCGTGGTTTTTAATTAGCCTTTAATTAGAGCGATTTTAAATTGAGAAGTGCTGGTTAACAGAAGGTTAAAAAAAGCCGTGAGTCTTATTCATTAATACTCACGGCTTTTTTCTGGACCTATTGCTATTGCAGCGCTGATTTTATATCAGCATCTCTAACACAAACTTGCTGCCCACAAAGCCGATGGCTAATAGGATAAAAGCATAGATAGTCATATTGGCGGCACGTTTGCCCCGCCATCCAGCACGCCAGTTACCGACCAGTAGCGCCCCAAACAATAACCAAGACAGCAGGCTAAACACGGTCTTATGCACAATATGCTGCGCCATCAAATCCTCTACATAGATAAAGCCAATGCCCAATGCGATACTTAGTAGGACAAAACCGACCAATAGCATATCGAATAATAGACTCTCCATACTTTGTAGTGACGGTAGTTTATTCACCCAAAAGCGATGAATAGAGTGGTGCTTGAGTTCGCGTATTTGTAGGCGCAAAAATAGCGCTTGCACTGCTGCCATCAGCAGCACACAATACGCCGCAAGCGACAGTAATATATGAGCTTCAAGCCCAATACTGATATTCGTAATGGGTTGATAAGGTGCACGGCCAATGTAGCCAATTGTCAACCCTACCAATGCTGTTGGCGCTGCCAGTATGCCCAGACTGACAATAGGGCGATATAAACAAAATAAAAAATAGAAGAACAAAAAGAACAAGCTGATTAGGCTAATGATATTAAAAAGATTGAAATTTAGCCCGTAAAGCGTCACAACATAAGGATAAAGTAGCGTCGCATGCGCGAGCATGCCGACCATCAATAATCCCAAACTGATGCCTTTATGGATAGGCTTATCCCGAGTCAGCGCCCAACTAAGGTAAGCGCTGACTAAGATATAGGCTAGGCTAGCAAGTAAGAATGCAAAGTGCACAGATATAATGCCTCATCTCATACTGAGCGTAAAATAGCCGCTCAATTTAATGCTAAAGTGGTATTATCGGAATGATTAGAATAATCGTCCAATTTATCATAAAATGGGTGCCAATTGAGCACCAACTTGCTTATTCCTTATAAATGCTTGTCCAAGTTTGCTTGAATGAGCGCTAATATGCCTAGCTTATAAAGCGATTGTCTATAAGTCATAAAGTGCCGCGCCAAGCTTTGGTAATGCTGTATTTGCAAAATCATTATAATTTTGGCATCTTCTTGGTGCTATAGTGTTGATAATAGACTGTTTTTTATCATTGTTTTTATGAAGATACGATTAAATACTTTACAGTATTCCCTAATAATATTTATCCGCCATTTAAGCTGAAGCCAGTTTCACTAAGTATTGTTTTAAGTAAGCATTATTTTAAGTAAATATTGTTTTCACCAAGAATTATTTTAACTGAGAGTTATTTATGTTTGATACCTTAACAGAACGCTTATCGTCGAGCCTGCGCAATATCGTCGGTACTGGGCAGTTGACCGAAGACAACATCAAAGATACCCTGCGTGAAGTGCGTATGGCGCTACTAGAAGCCGACGTCGCGCTACCCGTCACCCGTGACTTTGTAAAGCGCGTCAAAGAGCAAGCGCTTGGTGCAGAAGTACTCAAAGAGTTGGCACCAGGGCAAGCCTTTGTCAAAATCGTCCATGACGAACTGACCGAAATGATGGGCAGTGCCAATCAGCAGCTTGAGATGACGGGTAAGCCACCAGTTGTTTATTTACTGGCTGGTTTGCAAGGGGCAGGTAAAACCACCACGGCTGGTAAGTTGGCGAAGTTTTTACAAGAGCGTCATAAGAAAAAGGTGATGCTAGTATCCGCTGACGTCTATCGTCCAGCGGCGATTGCTCAGCTTGAGCAAGTGGCAGGTCAAGTGAATGCCAAGTTTGTTAATTCAAGTAGCGACGAAAACCCGATTGATATTGCCTTACGTGCTATCGAAGAAGCAAAGATTCAGTACCAAGATATTTTGATTATTGATACTGCTGGTCGTCTGGCTATTGATGAAGCGATGATGGAGGAAATCAAAGCATTAACTGCTGCGGTCAATCCTTCTGAAACGCTATTCGTCGTCGATGCGATGACGGGTCAGGATGCGGCAAATACCGCCAAAGCCTTTAATGATGCGCTGCCATTAACAGGTGTGATTTTAACTAAGACTGATGGTGATGCTCGCGGCGGTGCGGCACTTTCTGTACGTGCGATTACTGGCAAACCGATTAAGTTTTTAGGTCGCGGTGAAAAATTAGACGCGTTAGAGCTGTTCCATCCTGAACGTATCGCTCAACGTATACTTGGTATGGGTGACGTACTGAGTTTGGTCGAAGAAGTTGAACAAAAAATCGACCGTGATAAAGCCGAAAAAATGGCGAAAAAGATGCAAAAGGGCGGTGATTTCGACCTTGAGGATCTATTGATCCAGTTTCAGCAAATGAAAAGCATGGGCGGCATGGCAGGCTTCTTAGATAAGATGCCAGGTATGGGCGGCTCGGATATGCAAAAAGCAGTCGAAGATGCTAAGCCAGAAGAAAAAGTACGTGAGATGGAAGCGTTGATTAATTCGATGACGCCATTTGAGCGCAAAAATCCCGATAAAATTAACCCAAGCCGTAAGCGCCGTATTGCCGCAGGTTCTGGACGTGAGATTCAAGACGTCAATCGTTTGCTTAAACAACACAAACAAATGGCAAAAATGATGAAAATGATCTCTAAGCCTGAAGGTATCAGTAAAATGATGAAATCGATGCAAGGGTTGATGGGTGGCGGCGGTGCTGGTGGCGGCGGTGGCGGTCCTTTATTTGGTGGCGGCGGTCAGCAAGGCGGCGTCAAGGATGTGAACCCACAACAAATGGCTAAGCAGATGGGTCTGGATCCAAACAACATGCCAAGCACCGAAGAGATGCAAAAACAAATGCAGGAAATGCAGAATCAAGCGCCAAAAAAGTTTAAAACCCGTTTTTAATTGATAGATGCTTAGATTGCTATAGTATTGAATTCTTAATGAAAACCCCAAGGTGCAAGTCGCTTTGGGTTTTTTTATGTCTGTCATGTTCCCATAAATATTGATGGATTAAATATGAAAATTTAGAAATTAATAAAATTTGCCTATCCTAAATGCTATGATAGGCGCTGTTTTATAATGCTAAGTGAATAGGCCGAGGTTATGATGTTTTTAGCAATGGATACCGTGTTTGATCAGTGTTCGATCGCGATTTTAGATGCCAGTGGTCAAGTGCTATCGAGTCATACGGAGACGGGTAAACGCCAGCAAACCCAGCAAATTCTACCGATGATTGACGCCGCTTTGTCCGAGGCTAAGCTCAACCTTGCTGATTTACAAGCTTTGATATTTAACCGTGGTCCTGGTGCCTTTAGTGGCATACGGATTAATACGGCAGTAGTACAAGCATTGTCTGTCGCCCATGATATTCCTTGTGTAGGAGTCTCAAGCCTACAAGCGATTGCGCAAGCGGCGTATCAAAAATATGGTGTGACCGAAGTGTATAGCGCCCTTGATGCGCGTATGCAGCAAGTTTATTTTGGGCAATATGTGCTAATAGACAACCTTATGCAGGCGGTTAATCAAGAAAATGGCGAAGATACCGAGCAGTTGCTCGATTATGACAGCCAGACCGTGCTTAATATTCCCATTGCTGGCAATGGTGCGCCGTTATTAACATTACATGACGGTCAGATCATTCAGGCAGATATTCACCCTGATGCTACTGTGATAGGGCAGCTTGGTATGGCTCAATTTATGGCGACAGGCGGCACAGAAGCTTCGCAAGCTTTACCAAAGTATCTGCGCAACCAAGCGTGGAAAACGCTCAAAGAGCAAAGTAAGGCGTAACCATCATATTAATGCCAGCTATTATCAGCGCTATATAAAATATAAAAATACTCTAAAACACTATTAGCCAATAGATCCATATTTAGGAAAGCCATCGTGGATATCATTTTATTAATTCAAGCTGTTATCATGGGTATCGTTGAAGGTATCACTGAATTTTTACCCATCTCTAGCACTGGCTACTTGATTTTATCAGCGGATTTGATGGGCTTTTGGACCAAAGAAAAAGTCGATTTATTTGTGGTAGTGGTGCAGCTTGGCGCTATCTTAGCGGTCATTTATGATTACTGGGACAGACTATGGCAAGCGCTTATGGGTCTGCTGACAGGCAAAGCTGAAGGCATGAGTAATCCACGCCAGCTAGGACTTAGCTTGATTGTGGCGACTATTCCAGTGATGATCGTTGGCTTCACCTTCGCTGATGAGATTAAATCATATTTATTTAATCCCATCGTCGTGGCCATTATGCTGATTATCGGTGGTTTATTGATATTCTATGTAGAAAATCGCCCGAAAACGATTATTGCGCAAGAAGCAGAAGACGTCGGCCTAAAAACCGCGTTGATGATTGGTCTGCTGCAATGTCTGGCATTGATACCGGGAACATCACGCTCAGGCGCGACAATTATCGGCGCGCTATGGCTCGGCGTCTCACGTAAAGCTTCCGCTGAATTTTCTTTCTTTTTGGGTATTCCAGTCATCGTGGGCGCGGCATTATTGGATTTGCTAAAGCATCATGACGTATTAACCAATAGCGAGGATTGGCTGGTATTAGGTATAGGTACGGTGGTGTCATTTATCGTCGCCTTACTCTGTATCCGTTTGCTAGTAGAATGGGTCAGTCGTCGCGATTTTAAAATATTTGCGTGGTTACGCATTATTACTGGCATCATTGTATTAATAGCGGCTTGGGGTTTCGGTTATCAAATGGCAGGCTAGAGCCGATTGTAGGATTGGGTCTAGCCTGCCGCGAATAGGAAAGTAGAGATGACTGCTTCACGCCAAGGGTTCAAACAGAGTAGTAACATTATGCACTGCCAACTATACTATGTCAGCGAGTCGCAGCATAGTCAGGTTGCAGATATACAAGCGTTGATCATTGCACATCAGCTGCCCATTATTTTACACCTTGAGCTGTTTACCGATAAGCTTAGTCAAAAACGGCGCCAGCAGTTAAGCCAGACAGCTACCCAACCTATATTGTTGTTGGATGAAAAAAACAAGCTATCATGGCTGAGCGATGGGTTAAGCGTTGCACCAGAATGGGATAAGCTGCAACGCCGTGTGGTGAGTGCGGGGCGTAAGTCTGAGTTATTATTACAAGCAGTCAAAATCACATCTGACAGTCATGTTATCGATGCCACAGCAGGCTTTGGTCATGACAGCTTGATATTAGCCAGTACGGGCGCACAGGTCATTATGCTCGAGCAACAGCCCTTGATGGCATTGTTATTGTTAGTAGAACAGCAGCGTATGAGTGTGCTAGCAAATTGGCAAAAGCTGATGAGCCGTCTGCATATTATCAATACCGATGCGCTTGGCTATTTTGCAACTCTAGCAGCGGATGCGATAGATGACACTAAAGAAATCGATATGAAAGCAGTCGATGTGGTGTATCTGGATCCTATGTTTCCGGAAGACAGTTACCAAGATAGCAAAACGGGTAAAGGCGCTAAAGTGGGCAAGCATATGCAAGCCTTACACCAATTGGCTAGCCCACCAACGCTAGAACAAGAAGAACAGTTGCTACAAAGTGCGCAAGCAGTCATCCGTCAAAAGGGACAGAACACAAACATACAGGGGCGCGTGGTCGTTAAGCGTCCGCAATTTGCGCCGTTACTTGCGCATCAACAACCAAGTGAGAGCTGGCATAACGAAGCCGTACGCTTTGATGGTTATTTTGTTTAATAGCCGTTTCTCATCATAATAAATGCGCCTAGCGATTGAACTTAGCTGTTGAACTAAGTTATTTGACTCAGTTATTGAGCTTAGAGCGCGCAGTTAGCAACTCCATATTTGTAAAATTGAGAGTGATTAGATTTAGGAGAAGGGAATGTCGACGCTAATTATTTGGATCATGGGTGCAGGATTATTATTAATAAATATCATTTTGCGCACCCGAATATTAAGGTTGGAAGCCCGTTTAAAAGAGTTCAGTCGTCCTGAAGATTATGTGGCATTTTTGCGTCAACAAGCCGCACCAAAAGACAAAATCCCTGCCATTAAAGCCTTACGCAAACAATATCCTGAGCTGTCGCTCATCGAGGCCAACAAATTGTGGCAGCAAATTCAGTAGCTCGCCAATGTATTAATAATTCAATGTAATAGCACTTCATATAAGAGCTGCCGAAAAAGTAGGCAAACACGCACAAAAAAACCTTCTATTAATGATAATAAAAAGCCATGACATTTAACGACAAACTACAAGCTTACCTGCAGCTGACGCGCTTTGATAAACCAGTAGGTATTGAGCTATTATTATGGCCAACGCTATGGGGCGTAATGCTGGCGGCGATGGGTCAAGCGCAACAGCAAGGTTCAAGTGCAGCTCTACCAAGTCTTAAGATGTTGGTGATTTTTGCGCTTGGCGCAATTTTTATGCGGGCGGCAGGTTGCGCGATCAATGATTTTGCCGATCGTAAGGTCGATGGTCATGTGACCCGCACCAAAGGCCGTCCATTAGCTGATGGGCGTCTGTCTGCTAAAGAAGCAGTCGCTGCTTTTTTAGTATTGGTATTACTCAGTGCCAGTTTGCTGTTCTTTTTGCCGATAGCCGTATTTTACTGGTCGCTTGGCGCAGCGTTATTGGCATTCATTTATCCATTTATGAAGCGTTTTACCCATTTGCCGCAAGTATTTTTAGCAGCGGCGTTTGGTTGGGCGATACCGATGGCGTATGTGGCGATACAAGGCGCGCCTGATATATGGTGTTGGCTGTTATTTGTCGCTTATATGTGTTGGACCGTGGCTTATGATACCCAGTATGCTATGGCTGACCGTGAAGATGATTTAAAAATTGGGGTCAAATCAACGGCGATATTATTTGGTCGCTATGATGTGATTATTATCTCGCTGCTACAAACATTGTTTTTGCTTATTATGGGCGCGGTCATTTGGCATTACTTTGCACCGACAAGCTTAGGCCTGACGCCAGTATTTGGCTTGGCGTTAGTTGCGATGATGTTTGCTAAGCAAAATAGCGCTTGTGCTACTCGTAATGCAAGAGCCTGTTTTCAGGCGTTTTTAGCCAATATATGGGTAGGGCGTTACGTCTTTGCTCTCATTGCAATCGCTTGTCTATGGACGACTTTAAATGGATAATTTCAAAAAGCTCTCAAAGTCAAAAGCGAAAAAATCTTCTGATGCCAATGCACCTGTCATCGATTATCAAGCAAAGCTAGCTGAGCATGGATTAACACGCGAACAAGTGATCGCCACCGAGCGTAAATTGGCTAAGTTTGCTAATACGATGGATTCGCTGGTACGTGTGCCTTTTACCAAACAAGGCATGGGTGCAGATGCGGCGCTTTCGACGATTCCGCTGGCAGGAGATTTAGCGGGACTGGCTTTAACCAGCTATGCTTTTGTATTAGGGCGTCAGCTGGGAGTACCAGCGCATAAAATGACGCCTGCGGTCAGACTGGCACTCATTGATATGGTCGTTGGTATCGTACCGGGTATTGGCACGCTGCTCGATATTTTTATTCGCCCCAGTCGTAAGACTTTAGGCATCGTGCATGAGCATCTGCACGATGAATATGGTATTACTGAAACGATGCACATGGATCGGCCGTTTTTGCATCAATCGCTAGAAGACAAACAGCGTAGCCGTTTTGGCGCTTTTTGGCACAATCCTATCATTGCGTGGTTGTATTTGCACATTCCTGATCTGTTGGGATTGATCGTTATTGTAGTGGTTGGTTGGGGACTGTGGGCAGTAATCAGTTGGCTGGTCAGTCTGTTTGGCAACGTAACTGGATTTGGCTAGAGAAAAGTTAATAGCATTAAAAAGGCGGCAAATATCATAAATATTTGTCGCCTTTTTAATGCTCAAGAGATTTTTTTATGTAAATTTTTAAAGGTTCTAAGCTGTATTTTTTAATCAATTACTCAGTGATGACTTCTGCTTCGGCACTGACTGCATCAAAGCTAGTGATTTTGTTATTTTGGACAAGGTCGATAGTACCACCACCAGCATGACTGACCAGCTCGATGCTGCCATCGCTTGATTGATAAGTTGGGTTATTGCCTTGACCTTCAGGTGCATTTAGTGTCATTTTTGGTTTGTTCGGTAGGCTAATGATAGCGTTGAGTACGCCTGCTGCTGAGGTTTCAAAAACGACCGAGAGTGATTCACCAGCCGCATTTTTATAACGGACATCAGTAATTTGCGCGCCTTTAATAGCTTGTTCTGGATTTGGTGCTATGGCAGTATTGTTTGCTACCGAGTCTGTTGCACCAAGGTCATTTTCCAGCTCAGTTAAGCTTACATCTTGTTCTGAGCTTACTTCAGAATTTGCGATATCATCACCATTATCAGCAATCGTATCAACATTAATATTGCTAGTCACGGGTGTGGTTTGTACTGCCGCTTCAGAGATTGTTTCGTTATCTGTCTCAGGTTCTGGTGCTTTTTGGCAAGCACTCAATAGTGAAAGACTTAAAAAAATAGCAGAAATCGCCTGAAAAAAGGGTTTTGATTTTGCAATTGTAAGAGCATCGATTTTCATAATCATACGGCTATCCATTGGCAGAGTTTTTGTTCAAATATAGTGAACGACGTAGACTTATTTATCCCTCACAGTCAAGTATGACCGTCATTTGTTATTGTTATCAATTTTTTGCTTACTATCTACAGGCATTACTTATTTCAGTTTTAGATTGTCGGCTGCCATACCGCTTTCTTTATACACGTCATCTAAGTATCGACGGCTGGCAAGTAGCTTGTCTACAACGCCACTTTGGCTTTGGATATTGAGCTTTTGAGAAAAGTCTAAAATCGAGTTTAATTGATCTAATACCATGTCATAGCTGGTATTTTGTTTGTCGGTATCAATAATGACTGTTTTGGCATAATGTTGATCGAGGCTAAGGTAGTCGCCAATCAATTCTGGAACACGTGTGGTGATGAGTTTATTGAGAGTAAATAGCTGTGATTCAGTGATTTCTTCATGATGGGTAGACTCATATTGTTGTCCAATATCGTCCATCACAGATCGAAACGTCTTAGGTACTTGCTCGTCATAAAGTAGCTTGATAAAAGGATGTCGAGCTGAAAAATTAATCGTGCTGAGCCCGTTAGCTCGCTCATGATTTACCTCGTTGTTTACCGCCATATCTGCTTTAGACTGGGTAGCGACAAGATTTGCAGAAGCCAAGTATTCTTGATGCCGCTGTATAGAAGCAATCTGTGTGTGCTTAGACTTTTCTTTCATCACAAAAAATATGGGCACAATAACAATTAGGCTAAGCAAAATGAGTAAGGTAAAAAAAGACATGTCGGGACTCTGTCATAAAAAATGCTATTTATTAAAAAAAAGTTTTTAGATTACAATATAACATGCTTGTGTTATGTTAAGGCAAAATAGCGGTCGATAAAAGTTGTATCTCGCTACTGTTTATCTCGCTATCATGTATCTTACCACTATATATTTTACGACTAAGTGCTTGCCTATTTCTAATTAAGGAAGATGATGAATAATGACACGATTACGAAGAGTCAGCTAGCCGCTTATAAACCAACTACTGCTTATGTCGGGACTTCTTGGGCGGTGATGTTGGTGGGTGTCCTAGCGTATTTACTTGGCTTATGGAATGCACAGAGTATGTTATTAAATGAAAAAGGCTATTATATAGCGGTGCTGGCGCTAGGTCTTTATTCAGCAATTAGTTTGCAAAAAACCCTTCGTGATCGTAGCGAAGGTATTCCAACAACCAATATGTATTATCTAATCAGCTGGGCGGCTCTTGGATTGTCCATTGCGCTAATCGCTATTGGTCTGATGAATGCGGGAAGTTTAAGCTTAAGTGAAAAGGGCTTTTATATGATGGCATTTACCATGAGTTTATTTGCTGCAGTGACCATTCAAAAAAACACCCGTGACGAAGCACAGATTCGCACTTTAACTGCACCAATGATTACGACTGACACTCAAAGTAGTACTAAAATTGGTCATCAAGAGTCCCGCGACTCTGACACTGGAAAATCACTTTTTGGTGCAGTTAAATCTAGAATGGAAGGCAGTGATTAAGCCTTTGACTAAAAATTTCAAGTAAGCGGTGTTTGTAAACGCGTACGATTTGACGACAGGCGCGCAAGCATCGCTGTTGATAAGGGGGCAAATGCTCCTAACATCATATCTGTTAACGCTTCAGCACATATTGGTGCAATGGCATACCCTTTAGCACCCATCGCACTCATTACCCAAATTCTTTTGCTGTCTGCTAACGCTCCAACGATGGGGTGATAATCAGGCGTTTGCGTGCGAATCCCCGCTCGTCCTTGCCACAAACTAATATCTGTTGGAATAATCGAGTCCATCTCAGGAATGGCAGTCACTAGTTTGTCTCGGCTAATCTGATGCTCTTCTGTGCGGATATCTATGTCGGTATCATTACGTATAAAGCTTGCGCCTAATAAAAACTGAGATTGTTGTTCTACAACATCGTTCAATTGTGCATCGCCTGTTTGCGCGGTAAATAACGCACAGTAACCGCTGTATTTAAGCGGTATTTTGGGTAATATGGTGAGCTGCTCGGTTGTGGGCGTAAACCAAGAAAGCTGACCACGAATTTTACGACAATCAAAAATACGCTTGTCCAGTTGATGACTCTCAAAAGCTGCGCAAATGACCACATTATCAGCGCTAATGGATATCGTCTGCTTATCCTGATTATTGCCTTCGATACAAACACTTTCTTCTGTTTCGCTAATACCCTTAACGTCTACTTGCTGAAAGTGGATGAGCGGATGCATTAGGATAGTATCTTTTAGTGCTTGTGGATTGACCAAGCCAGACTGCGGTAAATACAAATTCTCTGATAAATCTTGTGTTTTTAACCCGCTGACAGTTTGCGCCTGCTCATGGGATAGTGTGGTGGCCATCTCATCGGGATAATCAGCGATTTGCTCTGTGCCAATATTGGCTTTCATAAGCAGATCAAGAGCGCCCGTTGGTTCAAGTATTGGCACTAATGCTGATTTTTCAGCGTCTACATTTAGGCATCGATATAGCCTGCTGCTATAGAGATAGCCTATGGTATGCAGATGTTCATTGACATGATGAATGGGCGTCATCTTGGGAGCAAGCAGGGCACGAGGGTTGCCTGATGCGCCTGCCAAAGGTGCTGATTTATCTAGCAAAGTCACTTGAATACCACGATTGGCCAGTGACCAAGCCGTTAATAGCCCCGAAACGCCAGCGCCAACGACAATGCTATGGGCGGGCACGTTGTCAGTGGGTTTGGCAGATTGGCTATCGTGGTCGGGCGCGGCGGTGCTAGCATTATTGTAAAAGGTGATGTCTTTACTATTGGTGTCTTTACTATTGTTGCCATTATTATTGTCAGTTAAATTTATGGTATCTAGCATGACCGCCGTTAGCATTTCGTTCTTACGACCAAAGCCTTTCACTTTTTTGATCTGAAAGCCACAATCTTGCAGCGCACGTTTGACGATACCGGCACAGCTATAGGTGGCGGCAGTTGTATTGGGGCGTGATAAACGCTGCATTTGTGCAAAAATACTATCCGCCCACAAGGTACTATTGCAAGAGGGCGCAAAACCGTCTAAAAACCAAGCGTCAACATAAGGTACATGCGAGCTAGAAGAGTTATTTGCCAGTTTGGCTAAGCTCTCAGCTGCGTCACCAAACCATATATCAACGGTCAAATTATCATCAAAGAAACTCAAACGATGACAGCCCGCGATAAGAGGCGGATAGGCCGCTAATAATAGCTCAATCAGTGTTGTCAATTCAGGCGCGCGTTGTCCCCATAAGGCAAGTATTTGGGTAAGGTCGGTACGAGGTATCGGGAACTTTTCAGTGGTAATAAAATGCAGTTTTGCAGTTGCTAATTGAGGGTGTATATCCCGCAGCTGTCGCCATAGCTGCCACGTAGCGAGAAAATTCAGTCCAGTACCAAAGCCCAATTCAGCAATCGTAAAGCATTGATTTGGTGCAAGATTGGTCAGTCGTTCAGGCAATTGATTGTGTGTCAAAAACACATGACGCGATTCCGCTAAACCATCAGCATTTGAGAAGTAAACATCACCAAACTCACCCGACACAGGCATTTTATTACCCGTATCATCCATCTGCCAATCAATCTTGGCAGGGGTGATATTTGATGAGTGAATGCTTAGTGACTGAGTGTTTTTAGAGGATGTCGACGATGTATCAGTATCTTTTGATTCGAACGTGGATTTAGACATAGAAAGTCACATAAGATAAATCAATGAAAAGCGCGTGGTACTACTAGTTACCAGCGTTCACGGCGGACAAACACCAACCAAGAAACAAAAATACCGACTAGCAAGCTAATTAACACAGTAAATGCACCGTATAAAAAAAGCTGACCTTTGCTCTCGTAGACCAAAACATTCACTTGAGTTTGCAAGTCATTCAACTCGCGCTGCAACTGTGCATTACGGCTTAATAGCTGCTGATTGGCATCGGATAACGCCTTATCAGATGGTTGTAATTGCGCCGCCAATGTATCGCTGATATTCATCACTGAGTTTTTTGTTGGTTGAGCGGTCGATATTGGTTGAGCTGGCACGGGTGTCGTGAGTGTTGGATCAGCCACATCGATAGCCGTCACCGTCGGCGCAGCCTGTACTGAAACAGTAGCCATAAAAATCATACTAACAATGCTACGCTGATAAGAGCGACTTTTTAACAAAGATAGGCACTGAATCACGATTTTGCTACTTTAACTGATGCGTTGTCATCCGCTTTTGGTAATGTATGGATAAAGGGTTTGATATCTACGTGACTGTACACGCCATCACGTAAGTAAGGCTCATCGTTTGCCCATGATTGCGCTGCTTCTGCAGAGTCAAAGTCAGCAATGATTAGGCTGCCTGACATCTCGCCTTTGCCATGCTCGATAGGTGTTGGACCAGCGATAATCAGTCGATTGTCATGATCTAAAGCTTGCAAGCGTTCGACATGTTCAGCGCGGGTAATCTGACGTTGTGCGCTGCTATTGGCCACGTCATGACCAATAATGGCAAATAAGGACATGAGACTTCCTCGATTAATAAAAATTATGATTAATTTAAAGTGTTTTGCTTAATGCGCCTGAGCTAATTGCGATTAATGATTGTCGCTATTGGCATTTAGAAATAGCATTGGCTCTATTATAAAATGATAAATTGAGTATTATTTGACGGTTTTATCCGTGAGCGCAGGGTTGAGGTGCTTTTTTAATACGGCAAACTGGGCGATGACGAATACCAACATAATCGGAATCCAGCCATAAGTTTTAAAGTTAATCCATGCCTCATCTGACATCGTAAACGCTGTGATATAATGCAGTATGCCCATAAAGGCGAAGAATAGTGCCCAAGCGAGAGTGAGTTTTTTCCAACCACTCATCGTCAGCAAAAAAACATCTTTCATCGCCAGTTGCATCAGTGGCTTATTAATCGCAGCACTGACTAAAAGTGTTAGTGCAAAGATACCGTTGATAATAGGTGACTTCCAACGCAGATAGATATCATCACGCAATAATAAAGTACCACCACAAAACAAAATGGTTAATAGTAAGACAACCCATTGCTGTTTATCAAACGTGCCTTTTTGGCGAATAAAATGAATGGCATAAACGATGATGGTGGCGATGAGTAACGCACCTGCCCCCGCTAGGATACCACTATAGCGAGCAGCAATAAAAAAGGCAATTAAGGGAATAAAGTCTAATAAAGCTTTCATAGCAAAGGGGATGTCCGACAAAAACGTATGGGGTAGTTTACACGTCTACTGTGCCAAAAAAAAGTAATCAACACGATAATCATGCTATATCACGGGCCTGCGTAGCAATATCTGATGATTATGACTCATAATCATGACAACTGCCAAATATAACGGCTTATTGCCAATGTGCTCATTTTTTTATTTTCTACACTTTTAATTTTTAATGCTAAGGCTTCTCTTATGAAATTCGATTTACATTGTCACAGCACTTGCTCTGATGGTACTTATGCACCAACGGAAGTGGTGCAGCGCGCCCATGCGGCCGGCGTCAATGTATTGGCATTGACCGATCACGATACGCTGGCAGGAATTGATGAGGCACGTGCGGCTGCCATTGCCTGCGATATGCAGCTGATTAATGGGGTCGAGATAAGCTGTGAGCATACACTTATTGGTGGTTATGGCAAAAATAAATCAACCAATAAAATCATCCATGTGCTGGGGTTAGATTTTACCGATCGCGAAAAAATGCATGCAACGCTGCAACAATTACAGGATAGCCGTGCCACGCGTGGTCAACGAATCACTGAAAAGCTCAGCGCGCTATTAGATATTAACTATGATGAGCTGTGGCAAGCCGTACTTGATAAAGCTGGCGGCAATCCGCAAGCAGTCGGGCGTGCGCATATTGGTCAAGTATTGTTTGAGCGTGATGAAGTCAAGACGGTACAAAAAGCCTTTGATAAGTATTTGGCAGACAATAAGCCTGCTTATGTGGCGATTGATGCACTGAGCATGGCTGACGGCATTGAGCTGATCCATGCTTGTGGTGGCAAGGCGGTGTTGGCGCATCCCACGCGTTATCAGCTTTCAGCAACACGAGTCCGTAAACTGATTGAAGAGTTTGCTGGTCTTGGTGGCGATGCTTGTGAGCTGCCGTCGAATAGCGAACCGGTTAGTACTCGCAGAATGGTCGATAGCAGTATCGCTCAGCATAATCTTGTCGCCTCGATCGGTAGTGACTTTCATGGTAGCAATATGCCGTGGCGTCGTTTGGGTGATGTACCGACAATGAACCCTGATCAGCAGGGAGTTTGGCAGTCTTTTGCGATGTTTTCTTAGCCAAAAATTCATTGCTGAGTACAGTTTTAAATGTTGACTAAGCTGAAACATCAATTGACAGGTTATCCAAAAAACAGGCGTCATATATTGACGCATGAAGGCACTAAATAGATTGATAACTGCGACAGAAATTGCCACACTAGATGAGTGGTCTTCATTTTCAAAAATAAAATTGTCGGGGTTAATTCCCATTTAGTTTACAAAATGTAGTGCCGACACTCGCTTTCTTATCTACTCAAGTTTTCGGGAATGGTATAAAGTAAAAAATCATACCATTTATTATTGTTGATTTAGGCTTTTGATTTTTATTTAATGGTTTTAATGTCGACTTAATAACTTTCACTATTTGCGGTAGCCCTACCATGGCTGTATCGATATCTCATCTAGGCTACACCAAGCTATCTCAAGCAATTTTTGAGTGGCAAGCTGCTGATAAAACGTCATTACTGGCTTTATTTATGGTGATGGAGGTATCTTTACACTGGCTATGGTGCTTATTTGTTTGGTGGCGCCGCGATGTTTATGACACCTATGTCGATATAGCCCTGCTTTATCCACTATGGTTCGGCGTGACACTGGTAGCTTTGTTTTTATTATGGATGACCAGTCGTTTTTCACCTGTCAAAAAAGCCAATAGCAATCTGTATAAGTGGCAAGGCATACTAATTACGGTCTATAGTGCCTATATTGCAATGGTTATTTTAGTTCTAGGACATAGTAGCTTGGTCGCGGGCGTCTCTTTAGTCGGCGGTGCGATATTGGGGATGATGCTTATACGTCGGCGCTATGTATGGAGAGCATTTTTAGGGCACGCAGCCGTCATTCTAGCAGTCACATTTATTCCTTATCTTGGCGTTACTTTACCCAATCTACGTCAAATGACGCTCACGGTCATTCCTCTTGATACCTATTATAGTTATATCAATTATAGTGAAATTACGACAATCGAAAACGCTATCTCTGCCTCTATTTTTCAAAATGGCACGCTAAATTGGGACAGTGTTGATCAATTGCGCCGATCTTCCGCTTTTTTTTGGCGTTCTACACATATTTATATGGCGCTACCAAAAGCTATTTTTATTATCTATATGTTTCGTACTTTGTTACTAATATTAGATGACAGTAAAAAAGAAATTCTACAGCATGCCAATCAAGATGAGCTAACTCAACTCAAAAGTCGCCGTTACGGGATGATGCAAATGAAGCAGGTGCTGAAGTCAGTAGAAGACTATCAAGATATCAGCGTTATCTTATTGGATTTGGATTGGTTTAAAGAGGTCAATGACAGTTACGGTCATGAGATCGGGGATCGAGTATTGGTGGAGGTCGCGCAGACGCTCTTGCAGTCTTTAACTGATGAAACAATCGTGAGTCGCTATGGCGGTGAGGAGTTTTTGATTGTATTGCCAGATACGAAGCACGACACAGCTATGATAATAGCTGAACAATTACGGCGCGTTATCGCCAAACACGTCATCATTCTCGATGACGATATAGCCTTTAGTGTGACTGCCAGCTTGGGGCTATATACACTGACCCATGGTGAGCGTAATTGTATACAACAAGCCTGCGAAACTCTGAATAAAAAGGATGCCTCGCAGTCGCTTGCTAAACCGCAGAGAATCCCCTCGTATAGTAGCAAACGCGTGAATCGTAAAATTCCCGCAGTGCAGCTACCTCATGATATTTGCCAGCGCTTAATTTGTATGGCAGATAAGGCTTTGTATGAAGCCAAAGGCCGTGGCCGTGATCAAGTGGTGAGTGCCAACGAGATGTTGGTAGCAAAAAATAATAATATTGAGGCGCTCTATGGCACATAGCTAGCTGCCATAGTCGAAGGGTCAAATACGTTTTAGTATATTAATTGTTTTACTAAGCTTGCCAAGACACTGGTGGCAAAGCTACCTGTCGTTAACGTAAAGCTGAGCACCAAGGTTTGTTCATTATCTTTATCCTGCCATTCCCAAGACAGCGCTTCAATGGGTAGGCGCAGCGCGCGTCGCTGTGCTTTTACATCGCGCTGCTCTAAGCCATTGGCTAAGCGAGCCAGTAGCGGATTTTGCTGAATCACATTTTTCTCAATATTTGCCGCCATGCCGCTGACTTTATCATTATCCTTGCCCCATAATGCAGCAGTGGGATGGATATCACCCGTCTCAAGGCGTGAACGCAACGTGTCGTCTATGGCTTCGCTAGTAAATATTGACCCTGAACCCTCTAAGTTAAACACTTCGCCTGCCAGCCCAGTATTCCAGCTGCCATCACGCGCTCGTACCGCCAATATCTCATTAAAAATTAAGCTACGTGCGGCAGACAGCTCCATTGTATTCTGCTCACGTGGCGCGTGCTTGCGTTTGCTCTTTTTGGGTTGTGCTCGACTTTGTTGTGGTGGGCGCGCAAACAGCGATAATGCTTCTCTAATATTATTGCCATTACGTCCAAAACGCTGAGGGCCGAAATAATTGGGCACGCCAGCTATAGCGATGCTTGCTAAATGCTGTTCGACATCTTGCTTCGCCGACAATAATTGCTCAGGTGCTGGCAATGCTGTATCAAAATCAGCAAATTGGATATCACGCAAGGTGATGATGAATTGATTGGCGCGATGCGTGCCGCGATTGAGCTTTTTGTTGTGCCATTGCTGGTCGATGATCGTGACCGATTCATTGGCTCCGATATCGATTGGTGCAAACTCAGCAGCTGGCAGCTGTTTTTTTGGGATTCGCAAGCTGAACCACTGGGTTGTCAATGCATGGCGATCTTTCAGGCCTGAATAACCAACATCGCGCAGAGGAATCTCTGCCCACTCTGACAGCAGTTTGGCAAGATAAGCGGTATTCATCCCTGATTTTTGGATATGCAGCCATAAATGCTCACCTTCACCGGTGAATTCGAGCGGCAATAGCTCATTAACGATAAAGTCTGTTGCGTGGGCTTTATAGGTTGCTTGCTGCACAGGTGGTTGAAGAGGCTGCGGTAACTGCGCAGTATCCGTCGCTGCGGTAATATCGATACTTGCCATATCAAACTGCTCATTATTAAACGACCCATTAGCAGGTAACTCGTTATCAGGTTGAGTACTTTCAAGAGCGGATTGAGGGCTAGCATTAATATCGGTCATGTCATCACGAGAAGTCATAAAGTCGTCTTTTATGTTGAGGATAAAATTTAAAAAGAATAGGTAAGCATAGGGATTAACAGTTAACGATTACGTTTTGCAACGCAGGAAACATACAAAAAAACAGCGTGTGCGAATGTGTCTTGCTACTATCAATGGATAGCGTTTTAAAAAAGCATTTAAATAAACGTATCGAGAATGGTGTTTTTCGTTGAAACTGGCTGATGCGATAGGGTTATTTTCAACACGTTTGATTCAGGGAATCATTATAACTGTTAAGGAAGACTTATGACCAATACAACGATTGACACAGTGACTATTAATAAGGCCGATATTGCCAGTGGCGGCATGAAATCTTACAAGCAAGATGATGATAGTATCATTTTGATTACCCGCGACGACGATGAGTTTCAGGCGTTCGATGGCAAATGCCCGCACGCAGGCGCAGATTTAGGCACAGGCTTACGTTGTGGCAATCGCGTGGTCTGTCCTTGGCATCATGCGACTTTTGATAGCCGCGATGGTACTCTGTTAGAGCCAGTCGCGACAGCAGGCTTGACTCAATATGAAGTGACCGATAACGGCGACAGCTTGACGGTGAATACCTCAGCGAAGATAGACAAAAAGATTGCAAATGATAAGCTTATCGATACGCATACGCTCATCGTGGGTGGTGGCGCAGCAGGTTTTATGACAGCGCATCAGCTGCGTAACACTGGCTATGGTGGCAAAATTACCTTAATTAGTGCTGATGATAAAGCCCCTTATAACCGTCCATTATTGTCCAAAGCGTTTTTAGCGGGCAATATGCCTGAAGAGAAGCTTCTACTAGGCGGTGCAGATTGGGCGAGCAAACACGATATTAATTTACGCTTGAATCAAACTGTCAGCGAAGTATCGCCCAATGAACGTACCATTATCATTAAAGATAAAAATGGTCATAGTGACAGACAAACCGCTGATTTTTTAGTGGTTGCAACAGGCGCTGAGCCAAAGATACCGCCTTTTAAAGGGGCTGAGCTTGATGGCGTTTATACGCTGCGCAGTATGGATGATGCCAAATTGATAAAAGTGGCCAGTCATGACCAGCGTGTGGTTATTATCGGTACTGGCTTTATCGGTATGGAGGTTGCTTCCGCATTGGCACAAGCAGGCACGACGGCTTCTATTACCGTCATCGGACAAGAGCATCGGGTAATGGGAAATATTGTCTCCGAAACGGTGAGTAATGCGCTGATTAAGCTGCATGAGGAAAAAGGTATTCAGTTTGTCTTTGATGCCAGTGTGACCGAAATCGTTGAGGTCGAAAAAGCGGATGAGACTAGTGACAGCAATTTTTCGCAAGTTGGCGGTGTCACGCTTACCAATGGCGAGTGTATAGATGCCGACATAGTGATTTTAGGGACTGGCGTAGCACCACGTATAGAACTGTTCGAAGAAGTGAATGCACCAGGTGGTGTACAAGTAGATGACCGTTTACAGCTGCGTGATGGGGTTTATGCACTGGGTGATATCGCCAAAGCTTCTGGAAAAATGGGACGCATGCGCATCGAACATTGGCGTGTGTCCTTGCAACATGGTTTAGTAACTGCGGCTGCGATATTAAATGATGAAAGTGTCAGCTCGCTCGCCGCGCGTATCCCTTTCTTTTGGACGATGCAATATGGCAAAAGCCTACGCTATAGTGGACATGCCGCGACACCCGATAATAATATCTTATTTGGTTCGCCAGACACGTTAGATTATATCGAATACTACTTTGATGATGATGGGGAAGACACACGTGCTAGTTCGGCTAGCACTTTAGGGCATGATAAAGAATTGGTTGCCTTTTCTGAACTGCTCCGCCGTGGTCATGCGCCAACGCGTACACAGCTTCAGGCAGGATTTAATATTATCGACCAAGCGCAGGTATTATCGCCCTAGTACTCAAGATGGATACATATTACTATTAAGGCTGACCTATCGATTTGGGTCAGTTTTTTTTAATACAAACAAGGAAAGGAAAAATTATAATATGAATAAAAACATTATAGATAAAGATAACTCGGAGAGAGAGTCCGTGTTTTTGCGACAAGCGCACGCCGATGATATTAGTGCACTTGAGCAATTATTAAATCGCTGTTATCGCGAGACCGCAGGTTGGACCAATGAGGCGGATTTAATTGGCGGTATTCGAACCACGTCAGCCGAGCTCGCTGCCGTGATTAATGACCCTAATCACTATTACTTTGTCTATCCAAAAACGACAACGGGCGACCGTGATGGAGAGGAAACGGGTGAGATACTTGGTTGTATCGCTGTTGATATCAAAGCCAATAATGAGGCAAGTAAAAAAGCCTATATAGGTATGTTTGCTGTACATCCTGTGCTGCAAGGGCAGGGCGTCGGCAATGTGATTTTGCAAGCAGCAGAAACCTTTGCGACTCGTCATCTACAGTCAGATGAGCAAGAAGCAGATAGAAAAACTGTACGTTTGACCATGTCTATTTTGAGTCATCGTCCTGAGCTGTTGGCTTACTATCAACGTCGAGGTTATGAGCTAAATGGTAATAAAATGCCATTTCCAAATGACGGCAATAATGGTGAGCCAAAACGTGAGGATCTGGAATTGTTAGAATTAGAAAAAATGGTTCATTAAAGAATATTGAATGTTTAAAGGCTGATTTTATTAACCTCAAAAATGACCAAAGGTCATAAATAGCCCAACACTTAGTAATATAAATGCCACGATAATTAAGCGCTTGAACCAGTTAAAAGCGGGCAAGCGCGTGGCATTGTCATCAGACATCAGATAAGCAAACAAAAATAACAAACTTGCTGCCAAGGTCATAATTCCCAGACCAATCGGTAATATAAAAAAGTACACCTGCCACACAGTTATCTCGCAACGGTTTTGAATACCACATCATAGCAGTATCGTGAATGTACTGTCAGTATGCACCGCACGTTAATTCCTTCATCTCATTAAATTATTAAAGCTATTCATCATAAATCTAAACTTGTATTCTAAAATTAAGTTGGGTATTTAGAAGTAATTCTGTATAGTGAAGTAACATTATAGATACATTGAGATTGAGATGACTAATCTGAAAAAATTGGCAGTCATAGCATTACTAACACCGCTATTTGTCGCATGCTCTAATGCACCTTCTGAAAGCACAGTTGAAGCGTTAATCGAGGCACAATACGAGCAAGCCAATAGTATGATGGACGATGCAATGGCGAACGCAGGCAATGATGAGATGGCAAAGGCGATGAGCGGCATGATGGAGGGTATGATGCCAAAGCTTGAACGCGTCGAGAATATCAACTGTGATACTGTTGAGGGCGACAATACTTATATGTGTACCGCTGATATCACTCAGACAATCGCGGGGGAGAGCCGCACTAACAAGACCAATTTCAAGGTTTATCAAGTGAACGATGAATGGGTATTAGGTAATTAGAACCAAAACTTAATATTTAAATAATTTTATAAAGGAATATATCCAGACATGCCTAATAGTACGCAACAACCCCACGTAAATATCAATAAAGACGCTAGCAATAACGATATTAATAATGTTCAAGCAAGCAGCCATAGAACAGATATGCAAGCTGCTAGTACCAAGCAGGACTCTACAAACATAGCTCTCCTAAACTGGTTAGGCTGTTTGTTCTTTGGATTTATTCCACCACTCATTATTATGCTAGTCAAAAAAGATGATGCTTATGTGCAAACACAAGCTAAAGAGGCGCTGAACTGGTCGATCACTTTCGTTATCGGCTATATTGGCTTATGGATTGTGGCAATGATACTTGGCTTTATTCTAGCCTTTATATTTGCGCCTTTAGCGATGATTCCAATGCTAGCGCTGGTATTATTTGGCTTCTCGCACTTAGTGTTTTGCGTAATGGGGGCAATCAAGTGCTCTTCTGGTAAAGATTTTAGAGTGCCTTTTAATATTCGTCTGATTAAGTAACATCAATTTAGTGGGTAACGTTAAAAAAATATACTGATATAAAACAACCCCATAAGTTGCTTACCACTTATGGGGTTGTTTTATAGAATAGGCTTTCTATTAATACTACCTACTCAAATTAACGCATTGTCACAAATTCTTCTGAGCCAGTTGGATGAATGGCAACTGTATTGTCAAAGTCCGCTTTAGTCGCGCCCATTTTGATGGCGACCGCAAAGCCCTGAATCATCTCATCGACACCAAAGCCAAGACCGTGTAGACCAATGACTTTTTCCTCATCGCCCAAGCACACCAATTTCATCATACACTTCTGACGATGCTGGGTCACCGCGCTATACATCGAGGTAAAGGTCGATTTATAACATTTGATATTATCCTTACCATAGCGCTCAACCGCGTCGATTTCAGACAAACCAATCGTACCAATAGCAGGATGGGTAAAGATCACCGTCGGTATCAACGTATAGTCCAAATGCTCATTAGGCTTGTTGTTAAACAAGCGCTCGGATAAGCGTCGACCGGCTGCAATAGCCACGGGTGTTAAATCCACACTGTTTTCGATAATATCGCCGACCGCATAGATGTTCTTAACATTGGTATTCTGGAATTTATCGACTTTGATTTTGCCAATCTCGTTCGTTTCTACACCCGTCACTTGCAGGTTGATATTGTCTGTCGATGGCGCACGACCAATCGCCCAAATCAAACAATCTGTCGTGTCTAGGCTGCCATTTTCGGTACACAAAGTCAGGCTGCCATCTTCGTTTTTATTGACTTCCGTGAGCGTAGTATTGGTATGCAATTGAATACCATCTTGCTCCATCTCTATCAGCAATGCCTCTACCACACTGTGATCAAATGAGCGCAGCGGCGAGTGCTGGCGTACATACAAATGCACCTCAGCGCCCAAACTGTTTAACACGCCTGCGATTTCAACAGCGATATATCCAGCTCCCACAATTGCCACGCGTTTTGGCAAATGATTCAACGCAAAAAAGCCGTCAGAGTCGATGCCGTATTCTGCGCCCTTGATATCTGGCTGAATCGGGTGACCGCCTGTGGCAATCAAAATATGGTCAGCGGTAATAAGCTCGCCATTCACTTCTACGGTATTGGTATCAACAAATTTGGCAAAGCCTTTGATCACTTCTACGCCATTTTTGGCTAAGTTATTGTCATAAGAGCGATGAATATTTTCGATATATTGTTGACGGCTCTGCACCAGTTTTTGAAAGTCAAAACCTTTAACATCCACATCAAAGCCATAGTCTGGCGCATATTTATGAATAGCCTCGGCAATTTGCGCGCCATACCACATCACTTTTTTGGGAACGCAGCCCAAATTCACACAAGTACCGCCCAGTTGGTTGGCTTCGATAATGGCGCATTTTTTGCCATAGCTAGCCGCACGGTTGATTGAAGCAATGCCACCGCTGCCGCCGCCAATGGCGATATAATCATAATGTTTGGTCATAATGAGATCTCTTTATTAAGTTGTTATTGGTGCTATCTTGAACTCTACCGTAATGGGTCTTATCATCCATCTTACAAGTTTTTTATGGTTAAGGTGTGTTGAACTGCTTGAGTATGGTTAGTATTTATTTGCAAATACTCTAGCAATTAGATATCTAAACCTGCCTAAACCAAACTATACAATGGCACGTCGTCTATAAAATAACAGTCCGGGAATGGATAAGCCTAGCACCAATCCTGAGGTGACAAATAAAGCTTCGAATAAATACACCATCATTTGGCTAAATAACTCGTCTGAAAAACCAAAATAACCAATCTGCACCATACTGACCATCGCTTTATACGCGGCGATACCGGGCATCATACAAATGACACTAGGCGAGATAAGTGCTTTGGGTGGTAAGGTATATTTCTTAGAAAAATACACGCCCAAAAAGCTGGCAAGCATTGCCCCAAAAAAGCTGGCAACCACGAGATGCACATGCTGATAAACGAGAGCAGTCTTTAATCCGAAGCCAAAAGCAGTCATCAGCAAACAAGGTAAAATATAGCGTTTGGGTACGCTAAACATGAGCGTCCAACCAAGGGTAATAATACATGAAAGCACCACAGTTTCAATGAACCACATCTCAAAACCCCCAATGCTGTATGCGTAGTAAAACCAGCGCCATGACGATACCAACGCACGCGGATAAGGTGAGCATATAAGTAAACACCGCACGCCCAACGCCAATATTGACATAGCCTTTTAAGATATCTGAGAACGAGTTAATTAAAGGAAAGCTGGGCACCAGTAGCAACACGCTAGAGGCAACCGCAATATCGGCATTATTACCAATATCAAAATAGTAGGTCGTCGCCCCAATTAAAGAGGCGATAAAAGCGGTCACAATGACGGTGATAAAGGGATTAAAGTGGTGTTTGGACAGATAAATACGGGTGAACATCGCTACCATACCCGCAATAAATGTCACGGCGGTAATCGACCAACTGCCACCATTCAGATAAGCAAACGCTGCGCAAGACGCACCAACAAATATGCCCACCAGCCACGTTGGGTAAACGGTCTTATCTAACTCATCAAAGGCAAGGGTAGTGCGGTCAATCAAATCGGTACTGTCTACGGTGGCTTCGGTTTTATTGATAATTTGCTGAATTTGTACCAATAAATTGACATTGATGCTTTGATTGATCGTGTCTCTGGTGGTGGTGATACAGCGTTCGTCACAGATGGTCGTCAGGGTGATAGCGTTAAAATTCAGAGAACATTCAACGCTGTTCATCCCCAACGCAAGCCCCAAGCGTTTGGACAAGTCCACCACCACGGCAGACTCAGCGCCATACTGCATAAGGAGTAAGCCGCAGCGCACGCATAGTCGAGTAATGCGTTGCTGCTTTACATAGCTGATAGAGGTCATGGTGAGACACGCAGGTTGGTATTGATACGCTATTATAAAGGGTCTGGGAGCTGACGCGCAGACATTATCGGATATTATGTTTGATGCTACGATAAATTATAAACTTTTCGACAAAGAGAAAATAGAACGTACGGTAGATGCGCGAGTGATAAATGTGATACGAGCGTTTATTTAGATGGAATCTATTTCAGGATGCTCTCTGAGCAGCGATTCTAATTAAAGGAATAAAGTTGTAGGCGTCAAATGGAGGTTGGCTGGGGCTTGTGATATCAAACAAATAATAGGTTATAAAATTAATAGACTTTTGTTTTCTATAGTGATAATCTCTTTCTCGATAATTTAGACACATTACTTACATAATAATTACATATTGATTGAATTTTAGTTACGTTATCAATTATATGTGCTCTCAATTAATGTGTGGCAAGACATGAATTTCGATAGTGGAATGTTAAGTCTATCAATTCATTGCCTTTAGCTTAGTTATTTAACTCAATTGCATCTCTCAACTAGGACGTCTAATGACCACTTTTCATAAAATAAAAAATGCTCTATTGCTGACTACTATTACTACTTTAGCAGGGTGTACTACGGTAGCCGATATGGCAGGGTACGATACGGCTTCATTAAATACCGATGCGGCTAAAAGTTACTCTCAAGTGGTCTCTAAAGCCAGTAGTCAAGGCGCGGTAGATAATACTTCTGCTACCGCCATTCGAGTTAAAAACGTCTTTAATCGTATGAAGCCCTACGCCGTTCGCGCTAATACAACAGGCGTCCCTTTTGATTGGCAGGTCACGGTTATACGGTCACCTGAATTAAATGCTTGGGCAATGCCGGGTGGTAAGATGGCTTTTTATACCGGTATTGTAGAAAAGCTACAGTTAACAGATGCAGAGATCGCGGCAATCATGGGACACGAAATGACCCATGCGCTATCTGAGCACAGTAAAAAAGATGCTGGGCAAAAAATTCTGACAGGCTTAGCGCTGCAGTTAGGTGGTGCCGAACTACAGTCAAGAACAGGGTTAAGTGATGATGCGTTGGGTTTGATTAGTGACTATGGACTTGATAAGCCATTTTCTCGTAGTCAGGAGTCACAAGCCGATGCGGGTGGTCTACGCTTGATGGCGCAGGCAGGCTACAATCCAGAAGCTGCCGTTGCAGTATGGCAAAAAATGGAGGCTGCCAATGGTCGTAGCAACACCATAGCTACTTTAATGTCTACGCATCCAAACTCTGGGCAGCGTATCGCTAAAATTCAGGCACTCTTACCTGAGGTTACGCCAGTTTATCAAGCGGCTGCTAAAGCACCTGCTAACGCAACTAGTGGGGCAACGACTGGAGTAACGACTAGAACCATTAAACGTAAATAACTCAGTAAATGCTATCAAATCAGTGAATGTTATCAAAAAAGGTAAGTCAAACGACTTGCCTTTTTTTACAAGGAAATATCTAAAGGTGGCTGATTTAAATTTTATCTGACGTCGTGATTTTGGGTGTCAAGTAGGTTGGCAGCGAGGTAAGAGGTCTAACAACTAAGTATTGGAGCCAATCCTGCTTTCCGCTCATATCTACTCACTGATACGAGGCGAGGGCTACGGTTTGTACTGTCTCTTGCTCCGCGTAGCCAATCCAAAACCTAGTCCTCGCAACTCGTTCAATTGAGCAGGATAACCGCTACAATCGGGGCTAAACCGCGTCTCATGACAGCTATTCAGTATTACGATTATATATTCTCTAAGTTATTCGTAAGCTCTAAAAGATGCTCGATAGCTGCTTTGCTATTCGGTTTTTCTTCGATTCTCTCTTGGAGTAACTCTAAAGTCCATTTCTTAACCTCTTCAAATTTAGCAATATCGGTTTTAAAAGCAGGGTGTTTTAGCAATTCTTGAATATATCGAATTCTATCTATTCCATCATCAAGCGGTTGCCAAACAACAGAACTGAATTTTTCTTTGCTAATATTTTGTATAGCTTCAAAAAAATCCTCACTATCATTTCCATGTTTGCAAAATCGCATAAAAATTTCGGATAGGGTACTAGCATCAGTATTTAGAGCCAGTCCCTTTTTTTGATCATTAATTGTTTGCAAAAGAAAGTTATAAAAAATATCGGAAGTTACTGGAGTTCTAAGATAATAATCTCCTATAAACCACTCTTCTGGTCCTTTCTTAACTCTCTCTTCTATATATTGTTTCACTAACTCTTCAAATTGGTTGGCTAACTCAGAAGAACCATTTTTTTCGAGTATATTGTAATGGAAGCTTAAATTAGGGAATGCTTCTCTGTCTATTCTATCTTTAATATTGTCAAACAGTCTCTGATTGAAGCTTTGATCTGAGTTTAAATTACGATATTCAGCCATCAAATCTTGCTTTTCTCTATCGCTTTCTAATTGAGTTTCTGTGAGTCTATCTGATCGACTTAATTCTTCGATAACATCACTTTCTGCATCTAAGTTGATGAGTAAGTCTGTTATTATTTTATTCCAGCCTGACAGTTCAAAGTAGCTATAAAACTGAGAAATAACATCATCCATTACTTTGAATTTTCTTGCTACTTCAACTTTCTCTTCATCATCTAATCTATTTTCATCTAATTTGAATGCAAGATCAAAGTCATAACCACGAAGCTCATCGACTCTAGGTGAGCTGAATGACTTCACAAAGAAATCGAAATCGATAGTATTGTCAAAAGTAGAAGGCATATCATGAGCCATACGTATAATTAAAAGAGCTTCCAAAATTTGTTGTTTACTAGTGAAAGACAGGTCATCGTCTGAATTATCTAGTATAGCTTTGAAAGTTCTTTCAACTCGCTGGTAAAACCTTATATTTTTGATGTCCATAGTTTGATAAAAATTTTCATATATAGGAAAAAGCTCATTATTTATGATTATCTCTTTGATGATAGATAGTGAGTTATCTAAAGTTAACACTTCATCAAACACTTTTTCCTTATATTCTATAAAATCTTTGTCTGCTTTACCTTCATGTAATATCACTACTACTTTACAGTTTTTTTCTAAGCTTAAATGATTTACTAAACCCATCACATCTTTAATGTCTAGGTTTTTAGATAGCCTTTCAATATCGTCAATGCAAATCAACGTGTCTCCAATAATACTGGTAATGGCACTGCTAATTAAGCCTTTACCGAGAGACAAAGTGACACCTGTACCTTCAATTTTTGGTAAGTCTATAGCATCCAATCCTTTCTTAAATATGCTTTTTAGTCCAGTAGCGTAGTCCTTCTTTTGAGTAGTAGCATGAGTGCTAAGTGCAATCTCGAACTTCAAAGCATCTATTGAATCAACGCCAAATAGCGAAACATAAGAATATTTACTGACTCCTAAATCTTTATGGTTTTTCTTGTAAAACTCTTTCCAAAAATGAGTCTTACCAACTCCCCATTCGCCAGTTAAAGCAATGGCACAAGGTTTTTCAGTTTCGATAAGATTTACAAGTCTTTTTTCTAGATTTTCTACATTTGCCATTGCTTATTGCCTTACATATGTTCTTAAATTAACGATTATATTAACACCAAAATAAAACTCCTACCCAACAAAAAAGGCCACTCCCTAAAGAGTAGCCTTTCATCATCAGTCATCTAAAAAATGCTAGTTATTGCGGACGGCCTTGACCATGTCCTTCAGGTTTTTTATAGCCTTTTGCAGTCATACATGCTTCTAGTTTTTTCATATCACTTTGGCTTGGACGACTTTCTTTAGACATTTTCACGCCAACTCGTTGAGCACAGTCATCCATTGCTTGTTTCATTTCTGATGACATCGCAGGTCTTTTATGATTATGATCACTTGTGCCGTTTGACGCACAGGCACTAATGCCAACAGTAGATGCTAAGACAATGAACAGTAATTTTTTCATAAAAAGTCCTTAAAAGTTTTAGAGATCGTACAAGAGTAAATAGCGTCAATTTGTGCATGCTATATCGTTATTAACCAGTTGTTTCTATATCGTATACATTTGCGCATGATGCTTAACCATTTAAATATTAATACAATCAACGTTTAAGTATCTTTAATAAAGATTAAGAAAGGTAACGCAACGAATTAGTACCAGTTGAAACCTCACAAACTCATCTATCAATCAAGATTCACAGCTCGTAGGTTGGACAAAGCTTTATGCCACCCAACAAAAAAGGCCACTCTATAATAGAGTAGCCTTTGATCAATAATTATCTAAATGCTATTAGCTCACTTCTTTCATGCCTTGCTCTAGCATCGGCTTTAAAAATATACCAGTATAGGATTCTGTGACTTCAGCTACTTGTTCAGGCGTGCCTTCAGCGATGATCATACCACCACCTTTACCACCTTCAGGGCCTAGGTCAATCACCCAATCCGCCGTTTTGATGACGTCAAGATTGTGCTCGATGACGACGATAGTGTTACCTTTATCTCGTAGAGCGTGCAAGATATGCAGCAGCTTATCGATATCATGAAAATGCAAACCAGTGGTTGGCTCATCCAAGATATAGAGCGTTTGTCCCGTATCGCGTTTGGCCAGCTCACGCGCTAATTTAACACGTTGCGCTTCACCACCAGATAATGTCGGTGCAGACTGACCCAAGCGAATATAGCTAAGACCGACATCCATCAATGCTTGCAGACGACGATAAATCGCTGGAATGGCTGAGAAGAATTCAGTGGCATCTTCTACGGTCATATCTAGGACATCGGCAATATTTTTACCTTTATAGTGAATCTCTAAGGTCTCACGGTTATAGCGCTTACCTTCGCAGGTATCACATGGCACATACATATCAGGTAAGAAATGCATCTCAACTTTGATAAGACCATCACCTTGACACATCTCACAGCGTCCGCCTTTTACGTTGAAGCTAAAGCGACCCGGTTTGTAACCACG
The DNA here is from genome assembly GCF_044901245.1 of Psychrobacter sp. NPDC064578. Lineage (NCBI taxonomy): Bacteria > Pseudomonadati > Pseudomonadota > Gammaproteobacteria > Moraxellales > Moraxellaceae > Psychrobacter > Psychrobacter sp. NPDC064578. The sequence goes on along the minus strand of NZ_JBJDPI010000005.1, from coordinate 6,733 downwards.
GGCGCGTGCTTCTTGCGTTTGTGCAAACATCTCACGTACTGGGGTAAATACACCGGTATACGTCGCTGGATTTGAGCGCGGCGTACGACCAATCGGGCTTTGATCGATATCGACCATTTTATCCAAATGCTCAAGACCACTAATACTCTCATGTTTATCAGCGATAAGCGTTGAGGCATTATTTAACTGGGTTGCTGCTAATGGCATTAAGGTACGGTTGATCAAAGTTGATTTGCCCGAACCTGAGACACCCGTGATACAAGTCATAATACCAATGGGAATGGTCAAATCTACATCATGCAAGTTATTACCTGAGGCACCTTTTAGCTCAATCGTCATCGGGACTTTTTGAGCTTTGGCCTTACCTTTGACTTCCATATCGGTCGTTTTGGCTTTATGACGAATGGCTGGAATCTCGATTCTCTTCTTACCAGACATATATTGTCCAGTCAGCGATTCTTTGTTTGCCATAATGTCATCGACCGTACCTTGAGCGATAATATGACCACCGTGTACGCCTGCACCAATACCGATATCAATCACATGATCTGCTTGGCGAATGGCATCTTCATCATGCTCAACGACCAGTACGGTATTACCCAAATCACGCAAGCGCGTTAGAGTTTTTAGCAGACGATCATTGTCGCGCTGATGTAGACCAATCGATGGCTCATCAAGCACATACATCACGCCCATTAGTCCTGCGCCAATTTGGCTAGCCAGACGAATACGCTGTGCTTCACCGCCCGATAGCGTTTCAGCAGAACGTGCAAGGGAGAGATAATCAAGTCCAACACTGACAAGGAAGTTTAAACGCTCATTAATCTCTTTAAAGATTTTTTCCGCGACTTCACCTTTATGACCGCTAATTTTTAGCGTTTTATAATAGTCAGCAGCATCACCGATAGACAGCTTAACGATTTGGGCGATGGTGTGATTCTCAACACGGACATTGCGTGATATCTCATTAAGACGTGCGCCATCACAGACGTTACACGTGGTATCCGCCAAGTATTTTGCCAACTCATCACGCACAAGATTGCTTTGGGTTTTGGCATAACGGCGCTCTAAATAAGGCAGCACTCCTTCAAACGGCACGGTCTTATTGGTCTTACGACCGCGCTCATCAGTAAAGTTAAAGGTGAGCTTCTCTTTACCAGAGCCTTGCATGATGAGGTCTTGCTGTTCTTTTGGCAAATCTTGCCACGGTGCATCCATGTCAATTTTGAAATGATTACAAACGGTAGAGAGCAAACCAAAGTAGTAGGCATGACGCTTATCCCAACCATTAATCGCGCCTTGATTCAGCGATTTTTCATGATGGGTAATCAGCTTTTCGGCAGAAAAATACTGACGTTTACCAAGACCGTCACAGCTTGGGCAAGCGCCATATGGGTTGTTAAAACTGAACATGCGTGGCTCAAGCTCAGGTACGGCACGATCACAGACAGGGCAGGAGTGCTTGGCTGACATGACTTGGTTTTCGTCGCCGCCTTCTTTTGGATTACCATCCATGAAGTGTAGCGTGACCAGACCTTGACCCAAACGTAAAGCTGTCTCTAAGCTCTCTGCAACACGGTTACCCAAATCATCACGGACTTTAAAGCGGTCAACGACCACTTCGATGGTGTGTTTTTTCTTTTTATCTAGGGTTGGTAGCTCATCGGTATCGTAGACATCGCCATCAACACGCACGCGCACAAAGCCTTGACCAATTAGTTGCTCAAGCAGGACCGTATGCTCGCCTTTACGCTCACGAATCACTGGAGCTAAGATCATGATTTTGGTGTCGTCTGGCAACGCCATGACTTGGTCAACCATCTCGGTGACTGACTGCGCGACCATTGGCTCGCCATGCTCAGGGCAAAAAGGCGTACCGATACGTGCATAGAGCAGACGCAAGTAGTCATAAATCTCGGTGATCGTACCGACGGTAGAACGTGGGTTATGATTGGTCGATTTTTGCTCGATAGCAATTGCTGGCGACAAGCCTTCTATGCTATCGACGTCAGGCTTCTCCATTTGCGAGAGGAACTGACGCGCATACGCCGACAAGCTCTCGACATAACGACGCTGCCCTTCGGCATACAGCGTATCGAATGCCAATGACGATTTACCAGAGCCTGATAAACCTGTAATTACTACGAACTTGTCGCGTGGAATGTCTAAATCGATATTTTTTAGATTATGAGTGCGTGCGCCGCGAACCTTAATATACTCGTGTGCCATCGGTGTTAGGTTTCCTATTTGCTAAAAGGGGATTGAAAATATCTCAAATTAAAAGCTAAATATAGATCAATAGAATGGTTGGTTAAAAACGTGAATATTTCGTAAGTTTATAATGTGGTTATAAATAGTTTTATTATCAAAGATTTTGTTATAAATAATATTTTTATAAAGTGTTCATACGTTGATGAAGTGAGAGCTATAGATGCCTAATTTACTGTTTTAATTTTTATAATTGCTGAGCAGTATGCTGCTCGGCGTTCATTTTGCTGTTTTCTTATTCTACAGCCTTTGAGGTGATTGGTTTTCGTATGACTAAGCAAATCTAAATCAAATCAATGTTAAGTAGTAGTCATCTTTTGTCATGGTTTTGACCAAAATGTCATTTTATAGAGGAGTTTGTCATCTAAGCGATCGCTCTAGCTGACGAGTAATAATATTTATGACGCCTTACTTTATTGTCATGGCGACCGCATTATTCAAGGTGTGATTGCACATCCGATGCAGTTGGTAACAAAATAATCGCGTAATATGAATGGCTTGGGTTGAAGAGGTATAGGAGGCTGTACCAATAAGACAAAAGTCTCGGCACGCAAACGGCGAATGTCTTATACTAGTGAGCTTAATTTGTAGCTAAAGTCTTGATAGCATCACAATAGTATAAGCAGCGCAGTAGTGATAAATCAGCAATGACAAACCAGTGAGGCAAGTATGAATAGCGTAGAAAAACGGGCAATCCTCGGGGTCGGTGGTATATTTGCTTTGCGGATGATTGGTCTGTTTATGATTGTGCCTGTGTTTTCTGTATATGGTGACAATTATGCGCACGCGACGCCATTTTTGATTGGTTTGGCGGTCGGTATTTATGGTCTAGGGCAGGCGATATTTCAGATTCCTATGAGTCTTGCTGCGGATAAATTCCCGCGTAAGCCGATTATCTTTTTAGGACTCATCTTATTTGCTCTCGGCGGTATCATTGCCGCCAATGCGACTGATATTTATGAGGTCATTATTGGTCGAGCACTGGCAGGTAGTGGCGCGGTTTCTGCGGTATTGATGGCATTGTTGGCTGATGTAACGCGCGAAGAAATGCGTACCAAAGCGATGGCAACGATGGGTTTGACCATTGCAACCTCCATTATGCTCGCCTTTGCCTTTGGTCCGTTATTGGTTGGCTCACTAGGTATCTCTGGTTTATTTTGGTTGACATCAGGCTTTGCTGTTTTGGCGATGCTATTACTGTTGTTTGTGCCGACACCGCTACGAGTGCTTAAACACAATTTAGACAATAAATCGATTGGTCAACAATTAGCGACCGTCCTCAAAATCGGCGATTTAAACCGTTTACATATCGGTATCTTTGCTCTGCATCTAACCATGACGGCGATATTTGTGATATTGCCGCATCAGCTTAATGAGGTGATGGGTTTATCGGTACGTCAGCAAGGCTTGGTTTATTTGCCGCTGTTATTTATCGGTTTTGCCGTCGCCATTCCTTTTATCATTATCGCCGAAAAGAAACGCAAAATGCGCCAAGTATTCTTAGGCGCGATTGCGCTGATGACCGCTGCTTTAGCGATATTGGCTATTGGCAGTCAGGTTGGCGTTGGTATTATATTAGGTCTGTTATTGTACTTTATGGGCTTTAACTTGCTTGAGGCAACGATTCCCTCATGGATATCTAAGCGCGCCCCAGTCGCTAACAAAGCCACTGCGATGGGGCTAAATTCATCTAGCCAGTTCTTTGGCGCGTTCGTTGGTGGTGCGATGGGTGGTTTGTTATTAAGTCAGCCGAATTTGCTGGCGTGGGGTATTTTAGCCGTCATTATGGGCGTGGCACTACTCATTATTATCCCCATTTCTCAGCCGCCATACTTATCGAGTACCACGGTGACCATCCCTAAAGACATTAATATCCAAGACTGGTCACGGCAAATGCTGGCGGTAGATGGCGTAGATGAGCTGGTCGTGATGGCGAAAGAGCAAGTCGCTTATTTAAAATTAGACAAGACACAATTGACAGATGACTCGCGCATGCAGTTATCGAGTTTGGCACAGAGCCCACTAGATATTTAATACACCGTATAGGCAACGTACTTAGGCGAGTAGAGATAAGGTTGAATAGGCAAAAACTGAGTAGACAACGACTAGATAGACAGCCATTATTAATAAGTAAACGCTAAATCTTTATCTCTATTTAAAAGGAATTAATATGAGTAAGTTTACGATGTTGTCTGGTGGTGTTAGGAAAAATATTGCACCTCGAGTAATGGCAAAGCTGGCAATAGGTGCTGGTGTATCAGCCACGTTACTACTCTCAGGTTGCGCCACACAAAATATCCAAGCCTATCAGAACAGCACGCCCACGCTCGATATGCATGAGTTCTTCTCAGGTCAAATCGATGGTTGGGGCATGTTTCAAGGTCGCAATGGCGAGGTCAAAAGACGCTTTTACGTTGATATTGATGCCACTCACGAAGGCGATAATGTCATCGTTTTAGATGAGAAGTTCGCATGGGCAGATGGATCAAAATCACAGCGTATATGGCGATTGACCAAACAAGCTGATGGTAGCTGGAAAGGCACAGCAGGCGATGTCATTGGCGAGGCAACAGGGAAAGTGGTTGGCAATACCTTGCATTAGAATTACTTGTTAGAGCTACCCGTTGAGGATAAAACCTACAAAGTGAATTTTGATGACTGGATGTATCTGGTCGATAAAGACGTCATGCTCAATCGCTCAGTCATGAAAAAATTTGGCGTAGAGCTGGGTAGCGTCACCTTGAGTATGCATCGCAATAACGAGAGCAATGATTCTAAATAAGTTTCTAAAGGACAGAGTGAGTTGATGAGTCAGTAACTGGTAATAGTATTAATTCGCTTAATAAAATGGCAAAATAGCAATATCATGGTTTTTTAAACCCAAAAATTATAATATATAGCTAAACGACATAGATTGTCGTCTTTAATAGATAGCTTGTAGATATTCCAATAAAAATTGATTACAGTAAAATCATTAATGAATGCGCTTAGCTGCACAGTCATTAAAGCGATTCATAAAATTATTCATAAGTAAAAGGACGGTATCATGCGCGGAGTTAATAAAGTTATCATCATCGGTAACCTTGGAGCAGACCCTGAGGCACGTCAATTTAATAACGGCGGTAGCGTTACCAATATCTCGGTTGCAACGTCAGAGCAGTGGACCGACAAGCAAAGTGGCGAAAAAAGAGAAGCGACGGAATGGCATCGTATTTCTCTATTTAATCGTTTGGGTGAAATCGCCGCGCAGTATTTGCGTAAAGGCAGTAAAGTTTATATCGAAGGCAGTTTGCGTACTCGTAAATATCAAGATCCCAATGGTCAAGACCGTTATATTACTGAGATTCGCGCTGAGCAAATGCAAATGCTAGATGGTGCGACTGGTGGTCAAAGTGATAATAGCTTTGGCGGTCAAAATCAGGGTCAAGGTGGTGGCTATGGCAATCAAGGTGGTCAAAGCAATCAAAACAACTTTGGTCAGCAAGCAAACAATCAGCCAGCACAGCAAGGCGGTTACAACCAGTCAGCTGCTCAAGGTGGTCAAAACAGCTTTAACAATCAAAGCGCACCTGCTCAGCAGAACCAGTTCAATCAACCTGCGCAAAAGCCTGCACAGTCAAAGCCAACAGCAATGCCAGACGGTCCTGTCGATGATGATATTCCGTTCTGAGGAATACACCTTAGACTTTAATGTAAAGTATGTTCCCTGAAGACCCTGCAATTGCAGGGTTTTTTTATGGCTAGGGATAAATGACTTAAAAAAATAGATTTTTTATAGTGCCCATAAAGGTCGTATGAGAGTGAGCGCGTTTAGAAAGATATACTTTATCAATTGCTATATTATCTCGCTAAAAAAGTAAAACGTTTGTTGGTTTTTATAGTTGCGTCTTGATGGTTATTTTAAAGCATAGAAAATTAATTATTGGTTGGTAAACGATTTAGTAAGAAGATAAAGCGGATAAGTATTAACCTACTTCATTGATTTTATCGATTTTTTTATTCTCACTATCTTATCAAATTTTATATTGAAATTTATGAAAACTACCTTTCATATCCTATATAGACCGTCTGTTCTATTGGATTTAATTAATGCTAACGGTTCATTAAATGGGTTGATATAATCCACTCGAATCAATAATTCAAACAATATTAAATGTGGGGCTTTCATTTAAAGTGATTCTTATTAACCAATAAAAAGTCAAAATTTGACTGTTTAATGGCTGAAATAATAAAAATTTATCTGGTCGACTGCTTAGGACAGGGTTGGTTCAATGTGAAAGGTTAAAGCTGTCACGCTTTTATAATCAATTGACTATAGTCTAATCCAAATAAAACCGATACAACCCTATTAACAATTGCATTTAATGAAATAAACGATGACTTATTCAATAGACTATCGCAAACAGGTACTTTCTAGCATCACTGATGGTATGACCATACGAGAAGCTGCGCTATTTTATGGACT